>JAGOBP010000185.1 GCA_017999195.1 Thermoflexales bacterium | reverse complement strand
GAGCATGACGCCATCGATGCCCAGTTTAACCAGCATGACACGGTAGTGAACGGGATCAAATGGCACTACGTTGAGCAGGGCAACTCGAACGGCGAGGTGATTTTGTTCCTGCACGGCCTGCCCGAAGGCTGGTATTCGTGGCGTTACGTTCTGCCGCTGGTGGATCAGAACTACCGCCTGATCGCCATCGATATGAAAGGCTATGGCCGCTCCGATATGCAAGATGACAACTACGATTGGCACATCGTCGCCGGGCAAACGGTGGCTTTGATGGACGGTCTGGGCGTCGACAAGTTCTACGTCGTCTCGCACGATTGGGGCACCATCATCGGCAGCGTGATGGTTGGCGATCATCCCGATCGTATTTTGGGTTATGTGCGTATGGAAGCGGATTTAATCATGGAGGGGAATGGCAACACGCCGCCCATGTCGGTCTATCTGACCAAGCCCCAGTGGCTCCTCTTTCAGAACAACTGGATTGCCTCGTATCTGTATCAAGATGCGGGCTGGTTTATCGGAACCATCTACCCGGCGCGGATGAAAACTCCGTTCAATCAAGTTGACCGCGATTACCTGACTTACGAATATTCCCGGCCCGGCGTGGCCGAGATGAATCCCAAATACTTTCTGACGAAGAACTGGGACTTGTACAGCGCCATCGGCAAAATCTGCAAAAACGAGTTTCCCTTCCCGGTGCTGCAACTTCAAGCGGATAGTGACCCCGCTCAACTGCCTGAAATCTTCGCCAATGCGACTACCGAATGCCCAAACGTGACTATCGAATGGGTGACAAACGCCAGCCATTTTGACAACTTCGATCAGCCGCAGCAAGTGGCTGACGCTATCAATCGGTTCGTGAACCGCTGAGGGAGAAACAACTTCATCATGGAAAAACTGTTTGAAACCCTACTGCCCGCCAAAATAGACAATGTCATCCGTGGGACAAAAATCCCGTTCTACATTTTTGCCCTATATGCGATCGTCAGCACGGTGCGCAGTGGCATCCATCTGCTCTCACCCGATGGCGGCGCGGGGACGATTGCCGGAATGGATTTATCAGTGGCGGGCGCGGACGGGATTATCTTCGCCTTTGCGCTGTGGGGCAGTTCGCAATTACTCTTTGCCTTGATTCAATTGCTCGTCGTTGTTCGCTATAAATCGCTAGTACCGTTGATGTATCTGATGCTGATGCTGGAAGTGCTGTTGCGCGAACTCGTCGGCGCGATGAAGCCTGTCACCTTTGCGCACACGCCGCCTGGCGCGATCGGTAATCAACTGGTGCTGCCGCTGGCCACGCTGATGCTGGCCGTATCGTTGTGGAGCGCTAATCGGCCGGGCCGTGACGCCGAATAACCCATATGACAAAGACTCGTTCCATCATTGTGTTGGGCCTGATCGCCGCCGGGCTGGGTGGCTTAATCGGCGTGGTATCAGCGGGCTTTCTCCACTTCATCGAGTGGGGGCAGCATCTGCTGTGGCAGGTGGTCTCGATCGACCTGCCGCTGCAAACGCTGCTCGTCTGTATGTTGGGCGGCTGGCTGGTCGGCCTGTGCCAGCGCCATCTGGGCGATCATCCCAAGGGCATCAACGAGGCGGTCGCTGAAATCCGGCAAACGGGCCGCCTGGATTACGCCCATTTGCCGCACGGCCTCGCCACGATTTCGGCCTCGTTGATCTTTGGGGCCAGCCTTGGCCCGGAATCGGCCATCATGGATTTGACCGGCGGCTTGAGCACCTGGCTGGGCGATGTCATCCGCGCGCTGCGACAGCGGCTGGCTGTGCCCCTGGCGACTGAACCCGCGTCCCGATTGATCTCCGCGCTCCGACGCTGGCCCAATCTCATCGCGCTGGCGGTGGGATTGGTGGCTTTTTCGCGGGCGTTAAACGGTTTGTATAGTGGTGGATTGCTGCACTTGACTGAATCATTTCAGTGGAGCGATTTGGTGTGGAGCGTGCCGCTGGCGTTGGTCGGTGCGGGGGGCGGAACGTTATATCTCTTCTTGCAAGAGCGAACGCGCCAGTGGGCGGCGCCGCTTCGATCGAGACCCGTTCTGCGCGGCATGCTCGGCGGACTGGCCCTCGGCTCGATCGCGTTGGGGCTGCCGTTCGTGCTGTTTTCGGGGCAGCACGCTTTGCAACCGCTGTATGATCAGGCCGCACAACTGGGCTTTGGCTTGTTGTTTCTGACGGCGCTTGCGCGTTTGCTGCTGACGAGTGTGTTGTTGGCGACCGGCTGGAAGGGCGGACAGTTCCTGCCCATCATGTTTGGCGGAGCTGCGCTGGGTCTGTCCGTCAGCCTGCTGTTTCCGGTGATTCCAACCTCGGTGGCCGTCCTCAGCACGATGGCCGCACTGATTGCCGTCGTATTACCCAAGCCCGTCATCGCGCTGATTCTGATGGCGCTGATGTTTCCCCTGGAATATGTGGGAATTTCGGGCATGGCGATCGGTGTGGTGCTGATCGGACAACGGTTATTGAAGCAGCGTGCCGCCCGGCTGAGTGCGGCACCTGCCGTTTGATCGTTTCCTGAAAAGTTGCGCGACCCTGCGACAAACAACGCCCCACACTGATCATTTTGAGATCAATGTGGGGCGTTGGGCTGATTGTGCTACTGCCAGTTGGACAACACTTGCAGCACTTTGTCCGGCTGTGCGGGATCATTGGTCAGCACATGCACGCGAAAGTCGTGCGGGCCGCCCATTTCGCCGTGCATCATAAACGACAGCGACAGGGTAGTCTTCTGCCCGGGCATGAGGACCATCGTACCGATGGTCGGCACGGGCGGTCAACACCCCGCCGCGACTTCGATGTAAGGCTTCTCCTTGAAGCGCAGTGGCGCATCGCCGGTGTTGGCAACCTCGAATGAAACCTGCACCGTCTGACCCAACTTGACGTTGCCAAAGTCGAACCGATCCTTATCGACACTCACTGTCGGTGTCCCATTGGCGGCGGGTGCGCCGTTTGTGGCCGAGGCCGCAGGTGACGCCGACGAACTGGTGTTGCTCAACATCGCAACCGCGATCAGCACCACGCCCGCCACGATGATCAACGGCAGCCAGATGGGAAAGCCCGGCGATTTGGGCGGCGTTACGGGTTTGCCTGGTTTTGTGCTCAATTCTGAATCTCCTTGGCTATGGGTGTATGTTCACCGGCCAGCTCACGGTCCGGTTGATGCGCCATAGCGGTGGTAGTTCTCGTCGATATACGCCTTGATGCTGGCCGTGGAATCGCCCTGTTTGAACAGCCGCATAACATCCTGGGTGATGTTTATGCAGACCTCGCAATTGGTGGCATGCGAATCGAAGGTCACCTGGCCGTCTGGCTTGACGCTCTTGACGTAGCAATCGTAATTGGACGTGTGAACCAGTTCGACACAGCCGCAGTAGCAGGGCATCTGCTGCATCACATCGGGGTTAGCCACAGCAAATTGATACGCTTGCTGTGTGAGCGGCGGCGCACTCTTCACATCGTCGGGCATCATCGACATGGACGCCATTGGCATGTCGTGTCCGGTCGCAGGGGCGGCGGCGCTGCCGCAACCCGCGAGGGCCGTGCCTGCCATGCTCAGAAGAAAGACCATCAACAGCATGCGTCGTGCCATCGTCAAAACCTCAATCGGTAGGAGTATGCCTTTATCTTAACGGCCTCAGCCCGTTGCGCCTAGCGCGATGTGGCGCGATTTGACCCCCGCCATTTGGCGGGGGTCAAATGTCATTTGCGGCCTAACGCTTGCCGCCCGGCCAGGTGACGAACGGCATGTTGATGACCACCCCCGGCTGCTCGGCGGTGAGTTCGCCTTTGTCCAAAGCGGCCTGCACTTCGGCCAGCGATTTAAGTTCGCGCGCAGCTTGCGCATCTTGCCAGGTGACCAAAATCAACCGGCGCAGCGGGCGATAACCGGCCGTGCCGGGCGGATTATCAAACACGTCCGGTTGAAAACCCAGCGGCCCCATGCCCTTCAATCCGTTCTTGAAGACATACACATTGGCTAACATCTCATCGCTGGCCTTGGCCAAAGATGGCACCACCAGCACCGGCGAACTCATCATGTCGGTCAAAATCTTGGCGACGCCTTCGTCGGAGACTTCGGTGTGCATGAAGAAGATTTCCTGACCCTCGGCATACGCCCTCCCGGCGGGCACTGCGGCCGGGGCTTTCATATCCATGCCTGTTCCACTGTTCGCGTTGTTCATACTGGCGGTTGGCGCGGGTGTCGCCGCGCTGGCGCACCCGGCCAGACTGATGAGGAGGATCAGACTAAGGCCAAGCCAGTACAACTTTCGATGACGAGTATTCACGATAACGACTCCTGGAGGGGTGTGTCACAGCGTTGGTGACCGGGGATAGCGTAACAAATTCACCGGGCGGCGACCAGCGCAAAACGGCGTGATTTGACTTAGGCTAAATGGCGGGGTTATAACGGCAAACGCAGATCGATGGTGGTGCCGCGCGGTGATGAGGTGATGGTCAACTGTCCGCCGATCAACTCGGCGCGTTCACGCAGCCCGATCAATCCAAAGTGACCGAGCTCGGTCAGCGTCTCCACCCGATCGGGCACGCTGAAGCCCACGCCATCGTCGCTGATGGTGGCGCGCAGGTCCGCACTGAAGATCAACTTTACGTCAGCCCGTTGGGCGTGCGCGTGTTTGATGACGTTGTTCAGCGCCTCTTGCACAATGCGATAGAGCGCCAGTTCTTGTTCGGGCGAGAGGCGGCGCGGCTCACCGTCAACCGTCAGGGCCAGCACCGGCCGATCGGGTTGGCGCAGAGCTTGGATCAGCATCTCCAGCGCGGGCACCAAGCCCAGGTCTTCCAGATAGATCGGGCGCAGGTCACGAATCACGCGGCGCACTTCATTGATGGTGGTCGCGGTTAGTTCGCGCAATTCAGCGAGTTTGATCAGGGCCGCGTGCGGATCGCGTTGGGCGATGCGCGCGATCAACTGCAAGCGTTGATCCAGCGCGATGAGCGCTTGTACAGTCTCATCGTGAAGTTCGTGCGCCAATCTCGATCGTTCATCTTCCTGTCCGCGCAGTACATCGGCCGCGTATGATTGCAGGCTGCGTTGATAGCGCCGAATTTGATCGGCCATGCGCGCTAGCGTGGCGTGCAGGTCTTGTATTTCGGTGATGCCGTCGATGGGCTGGGCCAGCGCGGCGTAGTCGCCTTGTCCGGCGCGCGCGGCTTGCGCGTCTAGTTGTTGCAGGGGACGAATGATGCGCCGCGTGCCAAAGACGATGGCGACCACGGCGATGAGAAACGCGGGCACTAACATCAACGGCGTCAGCAGCGATGTGCGCAGCAAGGGATTGACCACGTCTTCCCACGGTTCAGCCACGATGAGACCCCAGCCGGTATCGGGCACCGGCGCATACGCCACGACCCACTCCACCCGATCGGGATCGGTGACGAAAACGGTGTTGCTTTCGCCTTGCAGTGAACCGCTGACGGCTTGCGCAAAGACCTGGGGCGCATCGAAGTGAATGGGCAGCGGGTCGGCGTGATAGATCGGCTGCGCCTGCGCGTCGATGAGCAGGATGTGCAACCGTGATGAACCGGCCATGGCGTCGGTAAAGACCGGCAGTTCCATCTCGCGGGTGGACAGGATATTGTAGGCCGCTTGCGTGCCATCCGCCGAGCGGGCCTGCGCCAGCACGCGCCCGTCGGCTAACGTGATCAGGCTGCGTGTAGAGGTGAGCGCCGCGCCTGAATCGATGGCGACGCCGTCTGCAAAATTGAATTCGGCCAGGTCCAGGCGGCGCACGGCTTCGCGCGGCGAAGTGAGGGCGGCCGTTTCAGCCAGCAGGCGCAATTTGCTCAGGTGATGGGCCACGCGCCCGGCCAAACTCTGCGCGGCTTCGCGCACGGTCTGCTCGTTGTGCATGGCGATCATGTGCCGCATCTCAGTCTGGTGCAGCGTCGTCGCGCCGATGGCAAACACACTGAGCAGCAGGGTCAGCGGCAAAATGGCAACGAGCAGCAGACTGGGCAGCAGACCGCGCAGTTTAGGGCGTTTCATCGGTGGTGATCCAGCCCAATTGCACGGCTCGCATCACGGCTTCGGTGCGGGTGGCCACGTGCAGCTTGCCGAAGATGTTTGCGAGGTGGCCTTGCACGGTGCGGTCGCTGACGCTGAGCTGCGCGCCGATGGCTTTGTTGGTGTAGCCGCGCGCGGCCAGTTTAAGCACATCCAGTTCGCGGGGCGTGAGTGATTCGATCGGGCGGGTGTCGGCTTGCCCGGCCAGCTGCGTCAGCAACTTGCGGGCGATGGCGGGATCGAGTACGGATTTGCCCGCGTGCACATCGCGCACGGCGCGGATCAGATCGTCGGCGTCGGCGGTCTTGAGCACGTAGCCGTTAGCGCCCGCTTGCAAGACGGCCAGCACATAGGGATCATCGTCATACGCGGTGAGGATCAGCAGCCCGACGGGCCAGTGCTGCGCTCGGATGTGGCGGCACACGTCGATGCCGCTGCGTTTGGGCATCTGAATGTCCAACACGGCAACATCGGGCCGCAGCTGATCGATCAACGTGATGGCTTCTTCGCCGTTGGTGGCTTCGGCGATCACGTTCAGGTCACCTGCTTCGAGCAGGATGTCGCGGATGCCTTTGCGCACAACGGTGTGATCGTCGGCGAGCAGGACGCGAATAGGATCAGTGGGCATGGGTGGTCCTCGATGACTCGACCGCCGCGTCACGCTGGACTTTGTGCGGCGGTTGCGAACAGCCGGTACAACTGAGTGTACCAGCAAATAAGCGATCGTGAAACGATCCGGCGATAACGGGCCGCGCTTGTGATCGAAGGGGCGTGACAACAGACCGGTGTCGCGTCTGGCTGTCAACTATGAAGTGGAGCGTTGGGCTGGCCGCCGATTCGGGGTGAGGTCGTGTGCCGCAGCGCTTCCAGCACTTCTGTGGCTATGGCGGGAAAATCGGTCGTGGTGGTGCTCTCTGCTGCCGCGCTGTGCGTGACAGACAACCGCGCCCGCAATTGATCGGCCAAGTCCTGCGCCGCCGCGCGCGACTCGGCCAGCAGCGCCGGTTGCTTGAGCACAAACGTGATCACCTTCAGCGGCCCGCTGGCGTGATCGTGCTGCGCCCACAATTTGGCCGCCCGCGTCAGAATCTCCAACCCGATCGGCACGTCGCCGATCTCGACGACGATCTCCAGCGCCTCGCACCAGTGCCGCGCCGCCCCGGCCCATTCGCCGCGCAGATAGCACACTTGCCCCAGATTGCTCAACACATTGGCCACGCCCGCTTTGACGCTGGCCTGCCGATAGAGCGCCGCGCTTTCTTCAAACAACGGCTGCGCTTCAGCCAACTGATCGGCCTCCATCGCCAGCTGCCCCAAATTGTTGCAGGCCACCGCCACACCCCACACGTCGCCGATTTGCCGGTACAAGTCCAGCGCCGCGCGTTGATGGTGACTGGCCTGCGGCTGATCCTTGGCCGCATAGGCCACGTGCACCAGCGAGGTCAGCGCATTCGCCATGCCCACCGCGTGATCGATCTCGCGGCAAATGTCGATCGATTCACGCAGTGCGATCTCAGCCGCGGCATATTCACCGAGCGCGGTGTACACCAGGCCCAGATTATTCTGCGATGACGCAATGCCGCGCCGATCAC
>JAGOBP010000184.1 GCA_017999195.1 Thermoflexales bacterium | reverse complement strand
CAACAGCCGCAGCGCCGCCGAAGCCTCCCAGCCGGCCGACAGCGGCGTGCGCCACCAATCGGCAAAGCCCGTCTGTTCGCCGTAGTCCGTTAACACAAAACACACCAACGTATCCGGTTGAAGGCGCGGGGCCACTTCAAAGAGTTGCGCCCACAGGCTGCGTTGTTCCTGCCAGGCCTCCGCCGCATTGTGACGCACCCACATTTGAACCAGCATCCCCAGCGCGATCAACGCCGCAATTGCCGTGATGAATCCGGCGCGCCAACGCCGAACATCGCCACGGGCCAGCCGCCTGGACAGCGCACCCACGATAACGAGCAAACACAGCGCCGCGCCCGGCAGCGTATAGAAATTCACGCGCGAGTAAACGCCATCCAGATTTGGTTCATATAGCAAGATCGTGGGAAAATACCCGGCCACGATCAACCCCAGCCCGATGAGCAGCGTCAACCAATCGGATTGGGCCGAGACCGCGGGATTGGTCGTTACCGGCGTGGACTTGCGCCCGGCCCAGCGCATCGTCACGATCATTAGACCGCCGATCACCCCTACGATAATCAGCAGGGCCAGCCAGTTGGTCTCCAGCTGCAACAAGCGTCGCACAGGTTCGGTCCAACTCCACCACAACACCTGACAGCCCAGCCACAAGCGGCCCAGCAGATCGCCAACGCCCAACGTCAATTCACTTAAATATTGATCTTCAATCCCCGCCACGCGAAAGCCCACGCTGCGCCACAGCACATACACGCCGTTCACGCCCAGCGGGATCAGCAACATCAATCGGGTCCGCCACGGCACGTCCCGCGCGAATACCATCGCCAGCAAGCCGAAGGCAATGAAAACGCCCAACTGCGCCTCATACAATAACAGCGCCAGCGCCGACAGAATCGTGCCCGCAGCCAGCCAACCCAGCGTGCGCCACTTCAGATAAGTCAGCAGGCAGCGGGCGGCCACCAGCGTCAACAGCCAACCGATGCGCGCATGCAGCACATGCGCCAGCCACATCTGAGAAAAATCGGCGGGATACACCAGCGCCAGCGCCGCGACCGCCCACGCCCGCAGTTGCCAATCGGGCTTAAATTGCCGGATCAAATAATACAGTTGCACGGCGGCCAGCGCCGTAACCAGCCACGCCACCAGATAAAACGCCGAAATATTCAGGCCAAAGATCTGATAGAGGATTTGCAGCGGAGCGTCTAACAGCGGTCGTCGATTGGCCCAATCTACCCATGACAACGTATGCTGCGTCATAGGCTCTACGATCTGGCTCCAATCATCCATGTACAACACTGGAGCATAAAACGAGGTGTAAGTCACCGCCGCGATCAGCCACAAGCCAATCGCGCCTTTTCGATTAGTCAGAATGTCCCCCCACAAAACAACTCACGGCGGTTTGCCTCGGCCCGATCGGTTTAGCTGCGCCCCGACAGGCCCAGCCGCCACAAAGCCAGCCGGGTCAATGTGCGTAGTCGATAGGTAACCGCCTGGCGAACGCTCAGCGTATGGCCGCTGGCTCGATCGGGCGCAACCTGTGGCTTGGCCACCCACGCTCGGAATGTGGCCGTCGTCGCCGCAAACGACAACTCCGACTGCACCAGTCGTTGTCCCGCCTTGCGCAACGCGTCCAGCTCTTGCGGCTGATTGGCCAGGCGCAGCAAATGCGCGGCCAACTGCGCCCCATCGCCCACCCCAAAATTCAGGCCCGCCTGCCGAACGGGCAACAGATAACTCAACTCGCACCCTTCCGACGTGATGGCGGGCAGCCCATAGGCCAGCATCTCCACCAGCCGCGTGCGCGTGCCCAAGACGGTCTCATAATGTAGTGCGTCGATACTCACGCCGATGTCGGCCAGCCGATAGTAACCAGGAATTTCCTGCCATGGCCGCCACCCCAACAGGTGAAACCGATCGGCATACGGCGAACGCGCCACCAACTGCACCAGGCGCTCATACTGAGTCTCATTGCCCTGATACGTGCTGGCTCCCACCGACACGTAATGCACGCGCGGCTCGTGCGCCATGGCCTGTTCCAACGCCGCGAACAACGTATTAACATCGGTCCAAGTGTTATAGCCGCCGCACCACAACGCGACAAACGCATCAGCCGTCAGACCCAATGCCTGACGCTGCGCCGCGCGATCCGACGTTGGCTCAACGGCCACCGGCGGCGCGCCCGGATAAACCACGTCCACCAAGTTGTAGCCAAACGTCCGCGAATTCAAGCGGCCTGCCATCGCCAATTCGCCCACCAGCGCCTGTTGTTGCGGAATGCCACACGCGCCGAATTTATCGCCGCGCTGCAAAACCTGTTCCAGCAAGGCGATGGCCGTGCCGATGCCCTGATCGGAACCGCGCCGAAACCGCGCCACTTGCGAAATCGTCAACGGATCGCCATACAGATCCAGCCACATGGGACGGCGGGTCTTCAAGCGCGTGGCATACAGTGACGGATAAAAATCCACGCCCAGCACGCAGGCCGGATCAAATTCGTCATGCGCGGCCTGCAAGACCCGCGGCCAGCCCGCCACGTCATACGGCACTTCATACCAGTGCAGGTTCTTGGGCAACATGCCGGGCGCAGGCCGCTCACTGCCGCGGGGCGCGCACAGACCAATCGTATGACCTTCCTCCAGCAACGGCTGAATATACTGCCAGGTCCGATAGTGTGCCGCCTCAACCTTGGAATTCGGCTGATACGGCGGCGGCGGAAAACCCACAACCAGAACTCGACTCAAGATAGCGTCCCTTTACAGGCCAGACCAGTTTTAGCGGCCCTGCCACTGCGGCTGCGATTTGGCGATCACCGCTTGCAGGCCGATCTGAAAATCGTGCGTTTGCACCAGGTGCGCCTGCGCCCACGCTTCCAACTGCAAACCCCGATCGATGTCGGCGACCCCATCGATGACGCGCTTAGCATAGGTCACGGCTAACGGCGCAGACAAAGCGATCTCGGCCGCCAACGCGTCGCCCTTCGCGCGTAGTTCGTCGTTAGGCACCACCGCATTGACCAGCCCCACGCGATCGGCCTCAGCCGAATCGATCATGCGGCCCGTCAAGATCAACTCCTTCGCGCGCGCCGGACCGATCAGGCGCGTCAGGCGCGTCGTGCCGCCTACGTCGGGGATGATGCCCAATCGGGTTTCGGGCAAGCCCAACCGGGTGCTGCGCGCCGCAAAGCGCACATCGCACGCCAGCGCCAATTCCAGCCCCAGGCCCAGCACATAGCCATGCAACAGCGCGATCGTCGGCAAGGCACATCGCTCGAACTTAGTCACAATCGCTTGAAACGCGTGGGTGACATTCAGCATATGCAGCGGCCAGTTGTCGCCGAACGTCTCTGGCAACTGCGAAAACGCCTGCAATTCAATGCCCGATGAGAAACCGGTGCCCTCGCCCCGCACGATGACGGCGCGCACCCCCGGCGTCTGCTCGGCCAGATCGATCGCCGCGCCCAGTTCTTGCAGCATCGGCCAGTGAATGGCATTACGCTTGTCCGCTCGATTCAAGACAATCTCAAAAATCGATTCACGCACCTGCGTCACAATAAATTCTGGCATCGCACTAACTCCATCGTACAGGCTTGATTTAGCGCAGTAATTGTACACCGAAGACTTGCTTTGACAATGACTTTACGGTGTGTGTTGTGTCAAATGATGGTACGAGCTTGCCGCCCAACCTGACGCAAACCACAGTAGGAATTTTCACGCGCCCCGTCAACTTGGCAAGAAATATCAAGTTTACAGGCCGGGCCTGTGATAGATTAAGAGCATCTCACTTTGAAAAGGATCACGCTCATGTCGCAAGTTACTTCGTCACCGGCAATTCAATCGGAATCGACTGGCCGCTCGTGGGCGGCGCTGCCGCTGGGGTTGGGCCTGGGGGTGGTCGCGATGATCATCGGGGCGGTGTTGTGGGGCGGTATCGCCTATTTCACCGACACGGTCTACTTCATTATTCCGTTGGGCGTGGGCTTTGCCGTCGCCAGCGCGCTGTTGCTGCCCTTCAAGCAGAAGTCGTTCTTTCTGGCGGTGGTGATGTTTGTGCCCAGTGCCGTGTTGACCATTGCCAGCGCCTTGCTGGGGGACTACATTTACTACACGCTGGTGTATGCGCGTGAAGCGACGATGGCCATACCGGCGTCGGCCGCGCTGATTGCTCAGAACTTCGTCGCGATTGCGACCGAGTCGCCGGACACCGCCCAATCGATCGGGTTGGCGGCCGTTGGCGCGTTGTTGGGCTTGATCAACGCCGCGCGCAGCTAGTTGACGCTCGTTCATCTTCTAAGGAGAAGCCGCATGAAACTTCGACGCTTATTCCCAGTGCTTATCGCTATGTTGAGCGTGATTCTGACGCTTGCCACTACATCTGCCCAAACCCAGGCCGCGCCCAATGGGGGCGTCGTTGGCGATGGAACACTTGCCAGTTGCACCGATGCCGCCCTGGCAACTGCCTTGAGCGGCGGCGGCACGGTCACCTTCAATTGCGGCGGCCCGGCCACCGTCACCATGACCTTCAAGACCATCAGTGCCAACACGACGATTGATGGCGGCGGCATCATTACCTTGACGACCAGCAGCAGCGGCGTCCAGCAATTGTTCAGCCTCAGCAGCGGCCTCGGCCTGACGTTGACCAATCTCACCATCGCCAATGTGCCGGGCGCATCGTACGCTTCCTCCATCGTGAATGCGGGGCGGCTGGTCTTGAGTGCAACCCAGGTCATTAGCACGTACTATTTGATCAACAATACCGTTGCCAGTTCCACGGCCAACGTAGTTAACAGCACCTTCATCAGCAACACGGGCGTCACCTTGTCTAGCAACGGCAGCTTCACCGTGACCAATTCACAGTTTCTGCGCAATGCACCCGGCGGTTCCGGGCTGCTCGTCGCCAACAGCGGCTTGGGCGTGGTAGATAATAGCGACTTTATCAGCAATACCTATAGTGTCCTATACAACAGCAATGGAGTCGTCGCGGTAACTCATTCCCGCTTCCAGCAGAACGCCACGGGGAGTACGGCGCTGATCCCGAACTATGGCACGTTGGCGGTGGACAACAGCGATTTCATCAGCAACACGACGGGAAGTACCCTATACACGACCAAAGCCTTGTCCGTGTCCAATAGTCGCTTCTACTGGAATCGTGGCGGCACGGCCTCTGCAATATATATGTATGGCTTTAGCTCGTCACCGGCATTGACACTGACCAATAGCTCATTCATGAGCAATACCGCCAGCGGCGGCGCAATTTACAACTACTACAACGGCCCGGCCTACATCAGCAACACGCAATTTATCAGCAACACCTCGACCAATTCCGCTGGCGCGCTCTACTTGGACTACCCCGGCGCGGTGCAGGTGTTGAGCAGCACCTTCCAATTGGGCATGGGCGGCGGCATCTACGTCAACGGCAGTGCCAACCCGCTGATCATTGCGGACAGCCAGTTCATCAGCAACACGTCGCAGAACAGCGCGGGCGCGATTGATGCGGGCACACTCACCGTCACGCACAGCAGTTTCATCAGCAATACGTCCTATAACGGATCGGGCGCCATCGACGCCAGCCGCCAGGCGTACATCACGGGCAGCACCTTCCTCACCAACACCGGCACCTGGGGCGGCGCGATGGAACTGTCGTCCGGCGGCGTCGGTTGCCCGTGTTTTGATGTTGTCGCCAACTCCATCATTAAGGGCAACACGTCCACGTCGCAGGGCGGCGGCGGCATTCGCGCCACCCAATACCTCACGCTCATCAACTCGGAAGTGAGCAATAACACCGTGATGGGCAACTCCTACGGCGGCGGCATCTACTTTGCCAGCGGCTACGTATTGACCGTCACCAATAGCGTGATCCAAAATAACATTGTCACAGGCACCAGCGGCAGCGGCGGCGGCGTGTACCTCTGGGGCCAGGGCGGATATATCACCGGCAGCACCATCCTCAGCAACAGCGCCGGCAGCGGCGGTGGCGTGTATCAAAACAACGGCCCGCTGCAAATCGCAAATACGTTGGTGCAGAGCAATACGGCCACCACCTTCTTCGGCGGCGGACTTGAATCACACACCGATTCGCTCACCCTCATCGATGTTAACGTCAGCGGCAATCACACCGTGGGCGGCGGCGGCCAGGGTTACGGTGCGGGCCTGTATGTCGCCAGTTTTGCCAATCCCTTGCGCGTCAATCGCAGTTTGTTCTACAACAACGTCGCCAGCCACGCCAGCAGCCAGGGCGGCGGCATCTACCTGACCAGCCCGGCGTTGATCACCAATACCACCATTTACAGCAATTCGGCGGGTAACGGCGGCAATGGCTTCAACTACAATAGCAGCTACGTGATCACGCTGACCAACAACACCATCCTGAGCAATACCAACGCCAGCGGCGTCATCACGGGGCAGATCAATAACACTGGCACAGCCTATCGCCTGACCCTGATCAATACGATCATCGGCGGCTGCACCGGCAACAAGATTTTGTCGCTGGGACACAACCTCAGCAGCGATGCCTCCTGCGCCATCACCACCACGGGTGATCTGAGCAATACCAATCCGTTGTTGGGCGCGTTTGCCAACAACGGCGGCTTCACGCAGTCGTTCGTGCCGTCGATTACCAGCCCGGCCGTGAACGCGGGCGATAATGCCGTCTGCCCCGGCGATGATCAACGGGGCGTACTCCGCCCGATCGGTTCCGCGTGCGACATCGGCTCGATCGAGTCACCCCACAAGACGCCGCAATCCATCACGTTCGGTGCGTTGGCCAATCGGGTGGTGAATGATCCGCCGTTTATCATCACGGCCACGGCGTCATCGGGCTTGCCGGTTGCCTTCAACTTCAGCGGGGTGTGCAGCGTCAGCGGCAGCACCGTGACGTTGAGCGGCGTCGCAGGCACATGCACCATCACGGCCACGCAAAGCGGCGATGCAACCTACGCGCCCGCATCCGATGTGGCCCGCGCCTTCGCAGTGACGTTGGTCCCGCAGACCATCTCCTTTGCGGCCATTGCGCATCACCCCGCCAGCGATCCGCCGTTCGCGATTACGGCCACGGCTTCATCGGGTTTGAGCGTGACCTTCACGGCGTTGACCTCAAGCACGTGCGCTGTCACCGGCACGCTCGTGACACCGATCAGCGGCGGCGTGTGCACCCTTCGCGCGGCGCAGGGCGGCAATGCGACGTATGCGGCTGCGCCCAACGTCGATCGCTCGTTCAACGTGCAGTATCTGCAACTGATCTTCTTCAATCCGCTGCCCAGCAAAGTTTTGGGCGATGCGCCGTTTGCGTTGACCGCGCAAGCCGGATCGGCTTTGCCGGTGAGTTATGCCTCGCTTACGACGAATGTCTGTACGGTCAGCGGCATCACGGTGACGTTGGTTAGCGGCGGACAGTGCACGATTCGCGCGTCGCAAGCGGGCAACGCAGAGTTCGCGCCCGCGCCCGATGTCGATCAGTCGTTTACCGTACTGTTACCGCAAACGATCACTTTCCCTCAACCCGCCGATCACTTGATCAGCAATGGCGCTTTCGTCGTCACAGCGACCGCCTCGTCGGGGTTGACGGTGACGTTTAGTTCGCAAACGACCGGCGTTTGCACGGTCAATATCTTCGGTCTGGTCACGCCGATCAGTGCGGGCGTGTGTACAGTGCGCGCCGCGCAAACAGGCAACAGCGTATATGCGG
>JAGOBP010000183.1 GCA_017999195.1 Thermoflexales bacterium | reverse complement strand
CAGCAACAGGGGACGGCCCGTGCCTGATCGATCCGTGTACACATTCAGCATTCCGGAGAACTCCGTGAGCAGCGTCTGCTGCTCGGCCTCGATAGCAGGTGGCAGCGGCAGATGATGATCGATCATGAAGGCGCTGTAAGCCAGCCACTTGACGGCAATCGTCAGCGGCGCGGCCAGCACCGCCCCCGCCGCGATCAGCCATCCGATGCCAGCACGACCGGCCGCGGATGTACAGCACGTCTTACCTGAACGGTTTGAAGCGGGCGGACAGCAGTCATTAGTTGACATGGCACTCCTTTTCGATGGCGAGAAACACTGAAGTAGACCACACACTTCAGTATAGCACCGGGCGCTGCCCCACCGCCGCAACCCTCGACTACGCGGGTGCGCGTCACTGTTTTGCAGACTAGCCCCCGGCGAATGCGCCGGGCGGCCCACCGCCGCGTTGCGGCGGACATGGACAGTTCGCGGCAACAACGACACGAAGTCGGCCTGCGCCGACTGGTAACGATCCGACAGAGGTCGGCTTTGTGTATCTGTCGGCGTGACTTGAAGTCGCCAGCGCAAAATTTTGCCGCGCACTTTGACTACGCCACTATCGCACTACTGCACTAACATCACTGGCAGCCACACGCGCGGCAACAGCGGCACACCTGGCGGAATGATCATCAGCGTGATCGACGACGGCGGATACTGGGCCGTAAAACCGCCGGGCGCGATCGCTTGATCGGCCACCCGCACAATCGCGTTGAGGTTGCTCGCGCTGTAGCGATACACTGGCGCAAACAAGCCCGGCGTATGCCCCGCCAGCGTCAGCGTCCCTGTCAGCGTCGTCGTCGACTTATTGATCACCATCAGCGTCAGGGCATTATCGGCTCCGCGTTTGGCCGCATAGATCGCCAATCGCTCTTGATCGGCGCTGATCGCTTGCACACTCGTTTCGCCAAAAGCGTGATCCGCCCCGTCGTAATTGCGATACAGCCTGAAGGCAAACGCCCCCGGCTCCGTGCTGGCGGGCGGCGACCACAACGTCGCCAAATCCACCCCCTCGCGCCCGAAGATGCCCAGCACATCCGCCTGCGCCAGTGTGCCGTTGATATGATCGAGCGCGCCCCAGTTGTACTCGGTCATCGCCAACTTCGTGCCGGGATAATTTGCTGTCACCCACGCCCGCATGCGCGGAATCAACTGCACCGCCACGCCGCCGCCGTCCGAAATCCAACTCTCGTCCGCGTAAGTCGGGTCCCACAGCGCCCGCGTCGAGCGCAGGCGCAGCGCTTGCGTAGCCGCATTCCCCGCATCCGACAGCGCCACGCCAGTCGCTTGCGGATAATAGTGCAAATCAAGGTAGTCTAGAATCCGCGTGCCGTGCTGTTGTTGATATGCTGCCATTTGCTGCAAATACCACGGCACAAAATACGTGTTGTTGTGCGCGGCATAATCGAGTCCCGGAGCACAGCCGTCGCGCGCCGAATGGAAATACGCGCACCAACCCCACAACACCGGGCCAAGCGTCAACGCCGATGGATCCGCCCCCTTCAACGCCCCGGCATATTGAATCGTCTTGTCGCGCAGTTCGTCGTACGTCGCCGGGGTGGGGTGCACATCTCGATGGGTGCTGTTCCACAACATCGGCTCATTGTCGAGGTTGTAAAACTTCACGCCGCCATTGGCCGCTGTGCCATAGCGCCCGATCAAATGCGCCACCCACTGCGCCACAAACGTCGGCGAGATCGCCATGCTCGTATCCAGTGGATTATTTCCTGTGATAGTGCCGCTAGCCTTGACGCCCGTGCCGCAGTCCGTATCCCACGGATCCACCGGGGCCAGCCACGGCTGATCGGGCGGTGTGATCTGCGGGCCATACGCGCTGACCTTGAAGCCGCACGCATACGGATGCTGACGCGGGCTGTTGCTCTTGGCCACCCAGCCGATCAACGGCACGGTCAAGATTGTTTTTGTGTTTGTGCGCCGATCTTGCTCTACAAACAAATCGGTGGCCGAGCCGTTGGCTGTCGTGCCGCCGTCTTGTGGGATATTCTCAAAGTACCAGTCATTGCCCGTATTGGCGATGTTACTTTGCCAGTTATAGCGCGTGGTGCTGTTGCCGCCCCAGCGCCGCACCGGCAAATTCAACTCCGCAGCCAGCGCTTCATCGGCATAGTTCATGCCGTAAATATCGGGGCTGATCGGATGCACATCCGATTGGCCGTTCACGCTCAAAGCGATCGTTGTGCCGGGTTCCGGCCCGCTGCCGATGAGTTGTACATCGTCCAGATAAAACACTGGCTGTGCGCCGCCGCTATTGTCCTGCCAGTACAGATCGCTCAACGTGGCCGGACTGCCCAGCGCCGACAGTGCCACATCAAACTGCGTCCACCCATTCGCTGCCACCGTGATCGGGTAAGTGGAATTGCCGTCGCCGTTCGCCACGATCTTGATGGCGCGGGTGCCGCTGGCGCCGCCATGCGCCCAAAAACGCAGCGACTGATACCCGCTCAGATTGATCGCCGGGGCCGCGTGCAGATACAGGCCGCCCCAGGCGGCCGTAAACGTCGCCGCGATCGATCGGTTACCGGCCTGAACGGGCGTGGTGTTGTTCAAGTTCACGGTCGTATTCCACGACCAATTCTCCCAGCCTGCCGCCAAGGCATCGGCATAAATCGTCACCGTCGCCGACGGTGCGCCGAACGCCGTCGGGGCAACCATCAGCACCGCGCCCGCGATCAGCATTACGCTTAATCGTTTCACCCATACAGTCATCATGCCCTCCTGACGAACATTGTAGTAGGAGCGCCCCGGCGCGGCAATAGGACTTGCGGACAGCGCTTCCGCCATCGGCTCAAAGCCGACGGCTAGTGTCATCAAACCCGCGATGCGGGTTTCCTGCGAAGTGGCCGTTGACTTGCCCGTGTCCGCGACGAAGTCGCGGCGGGCCGCTGGTGCCAATCGATGACCGCCCCATTAAACACAAAACGGCGGAAGTCATAGACCTCCGCCGTTGCACCGACTATCGCACTACCCAACTATTGCACTATCTTGCTATCGCACTACCGTGCGACCTCCACCAACGCCGTCATCCCCCAGCGCAAGCCATCGGGAATCTGCCTCAAGTCAATCGTCACCGTATAATTCACGCCTGTCGTCTTACTGGACTTGGGCGCGATCTGGCTCACCGTGCCGTCCACCTTCACGCCCGGCAGCGCATCGAACGACACCTGCGCCTTGGAGCCGATCGCAATCCCGGCCACATCCTTCTCGCTCAGGTCAGTCGTCTCGATGTGCAGCGGCGCGGCCCCGATCACGACGAGCGGCGTACCGGCATTCACGTACTGCCCGGTGCGGATCGGTGCGTCCGCGATCACGCCATCGAATGGCGCCACAATCTCTGCCTGTTGGCGCGTGGCCTTGGCGCGATCCAAGCCCGCTTGCGCCACCGCCACATTCGCCTCGCCCACCGCGATGTCGGCCGCCGTTGCCCCAGCCAACAGCCGATTCACTTGCGCCTGAGCGGCCTCATATTCGGCCTGCGCTGCACTTACACCTGCCTGGGCTGCCCGTAAAACATCCGCATCCGCACCCTTCAATAACTTGTCCACGCGCGCCTGAGCGGCTTCATAACTTTGATACGCGATGTTATAGATCTTGGTCGCGTCGTCCACCTGGGTGCGAGTGGCCTTGCCCAACTCCCGATCGCGATCGAGCAAGTCCCGGCGGTTGCGCGCCTCGATCATGGCATTGTACGCGGCCTGCGCTGCCGTCTTCGCCGCCTCAATCTCGACCGTCGTCGGTCCCTGCTTCACCTGATCGCGATTGGCCGCCGCCTGTCCCACGCCCGACTGCGCCGCTGCCAGTTGGCTCTGCGCCTCGGCAACTTGCTCCGCGCGCGGCCCGGCCTTGATGCGTGCCAACGCCGCTTGCGCCACGGCCAACCCCGCCTGGGCCTTCGCCACTTCGGCGTCCAGCACCGCCGTGTCCAGCCGCGCGATCACGTCTCCGGACTTCACCGTTGCGCCCACGTCCACGCGCACCTCAATCACCTGACCGGGCAGGGCAAAACTCAACGCTGTCTTTTGCGCGGGCAGGGCCTTGCCCGTCGCGCTGATCGCATCTTTAACGCGCTCCACGCTCTTGGTTTCCGGCACGCCCGCCGCAATTTCCACATTCGCCGTCATGCCCCAGCGCACGCCGTCTGGAATCTGATCGAGTTGGATCACGGTCGTGTAGTTGACGCCCGCACTGTCCCGCGCTTTCGGATCAATCCGCACGATCGAGCCGTTCACCGTCACGTCCGGCAGCGCGTCGAAGCGTACCGTCGCCGGATCACCGATCTTGATCCGGGCCACATCGTTTTCATTTAGATCGCTCGTTTCCACGCGCAAACTCGTCAGGTCTGCCACCTGCACGATCGGCACACCCGGCCCGACGAACTGGTGCGTGTCGATCAAGACCCTGGCCACGGTGCCGTCAAACGGGGCCACGATCTGCGCCTGATCAATCTGAGCCTGAATCAAGGCCGCTTCGGCTCTCGCCTGATCGATTTTGGCTTTCGAAACGACTACGTCTTCCGCCGGCGGTCCGGCCTGCGTCAGCGCCAGCCGCGCTTCCGCCGCCTTCACCTGCGCCTGCGCCACCCCGATGCGGGCATTCGCCAGCCGCAATAGATCAGGCTGCGGGCCGTCTTGCAGATCGGCCAAGACCGCTTGCGCCGCTGCCAGTTCCAGGTTCGCGTATGCCAGCCGGTTACCCACCGACTCGCCTGCGGCCAGCGCAAAGCCGCCCGCCTTCAGGATTTTGTCCATCGCTTCCTGAATCTTATCCTTCTGCACTTGCGCCGCGTACACCTGTGCTTGCGCCTGCAAAATATCGGCCTGTGTCACGCCGCTGAACAGTCGATCGCGCTGCGCCGTCGCTTCGGCCACGCGCGCCTGAGCGGCCTTCACAGCCTGTGTCGCCGCCTCGATCACATCGGGCTGCGGTGCGGCCGTCAGTTGCGCCAGGTTCGCTTCGGCCACTTTGATCGACGCCTGTTTTTGCGCCAACTGCGAGTGCAGATCGGGCACATCCAGCCGTGCGATCACGTCGCCCGCCTTGAGCATGTCGCCCTCTTTCACGGTCAGTTCACCCAGCGTGCCCGCCTGCGAAAAACTCAGCGTCGTCCACTGCGCGGGCAGCACTTCGCCGCTGGCGCTCACCACCGGCGAGGTGGTCTTGCTCTCCGTCGCGGCCGGGGTGCTGGTCGGTGTCGCTTGTCCGCCGCACGCACTCAACAATAGCGCGGCCGTTGTCGCCAGAATAAGCCATCGAGAAAAGTTCAATCGTTGCTTCATAGCGTTCTTTGTCCTATCAAAAACTCATCCACGAACCAACACGAATCCTCGCAAATGGTTCTTATTCGCATCAATTCGCGTTCATTCGCGGTTTGTGGGGCAAGATGTCATCTTGCCCTACGTTCGCTTGACCGCTGATTCGTTGACTCACCTGCGGCGTTGCTCTGAGACAATCTCGCCATCGGCCAGCGCGATGGTTCGCGCCGCGCGGGCGGCCAGATCGTCATCATGCGTCACCATCAAAATCGTTTTGCCTTGTGACACCAGGTTCTCGAATAACTCCATCACGGTCTCGGCCGTGTGCCAATCGAGGTTGCCCGTAGGCTCGTCGGTGGCGATGATGGGCGGATCGTTAGCCAGTGCTCGCGCAATCGCCGCGCGCTGTTGTTGTCCGCCCGCCAGGTGATTGGGCAGCTTGTGGGCATAGTCGGCCATGCCCACCAGTTCAAGTAGATGCATCGCGCGTTCGTTGCGTTCCGGCCGCGGATAGATGTCGCAGAAATCCATCGGCAAGCGCACGTTCTCCAACGCCGTCAACGTCGGCAATAGTTGAAAGAACTGAAAGACCACGCCCAGATGCGTGCCGCGCCATGTGGCGATCTGGCTTTCGTTCAGGTGATGCACCGCCGTCCCGCCGATGAAAATTTCGCCGTGGCTGGGATGATCGATGCCCGTCAGCATGTTGATCAGCGTGGTCTTGCCGCTGCCCGACTTGCCCACGATCGACACGAACTCGCCGCGCTCGATCGTCAGATCGAGGCTCTTCAGCGCGGTGAACTTGCCCGCCGAGGTTTCATAGATCTTGCGCACATCGCGCAACTTGATCAGCGTGCCGTCATCATTCAATTTGCCGTTGGCCTGGTCGCCATTGGCAGGTCGTTTGCTTTTTCGAAACATCTTCAACCTTATCATTTACCGGCGATTAAAATCGCAGCCACAACGACACGAAGTCGGCCTGCGCCGACTAGCCGACGCAGGTCGGCTTTGTGTATTTGTTGGCGCGAATTCCATTCGCCGGCTTCTCACTCGTAATCCAACACTTCTCTCACGCTCAGGCGCACCGCGTTGCGCGCCGGGCCTAAACTCGACATGATGCCGATGACGATGACGATCGCCAGCCAGATGATCAAGCCCAGCACCGAATACTGAAAATTTACGCTGGCCTTCAGCACCGACTCAACGACCGCGCCCGCCAGGACGCGACTGACCGGTGCAGACACGATGGCGCTCATGATCCAACTCATCAAGCCCACCACCACGCCTTCCACCACGACCACCTGACGCACGGCGCTGTTGGCCGCGCCCACCGCGCGCAGCACGCCGATCTCGCGCGTGCGTTCCAGCACGTTCATGCCCATCGTGCCCGTCAAACTCAGGCCGCCCACAATGGCCAGCAGGCCCGCCATCACCACCAGCACCAGCAAAATAATATCGAAGGCACTGGTGAACATCTCATACGAGGTGTGCCGCGTCTGGCTAGAACTAGTGCTAAGCCCCGCGTCTTTGAAGCGCTGCTCCAACTGCGCGGCCAGCGCGTCCTGCACGGCGGCCGTGCCGCTCTGTGTCGCATCCGCGCGAATGCGGATCGTATCGGCTTGATTCTGCCGCCCCGTCAACTTGGCAAACGTATCGAAGTTCATGTACACGCGCACGCCCGACAAATGCTTCGACAAAATCCCCACCACTTCCAGCGTGCGTTCGGTCGTGCCCACTTTCAGCGTGATTTCGCTGCCCACCTTCACTTGCGGTTCGCGCTCCAGATAATCGTCGTTGATGACCACCTGCCGCGTGTCACCCGTTTGCAGCCAACGTCCGCTCTGCAAATTCGGATCGATCGTCTTGATGTCGACCGGCACGCCCGTAATCTCGATCTCGTCGCCCTCGGTGCCGTCGGAGTGCATCACGATGCCGCTGGAACTGCTCCAGCCTTCGGCCACGGTCGCGCCCGGAATGCGCAGTGCTTCGCGCTCCACCGCAAAGCGGCTCGTGCCATACGGCACGCCCAACGCGGCGTCAAACGCCACATAGCGGCCCACCTCATTGATTTGTGCCGTCAGCGAGGCGCGCGTGCTGAAGGCCGCGATGAACATCGCGCCGGCCAGCGTCAGCGTGACCACCGTGAACATCAGCCGTGCCTTGTTGCGGAAGGTGTTGCGCAGTGACAACATCACGGGCGGGCTGAGTTGCCGAATCTTGATGAGCAGTCGATCGATCAAGCCCTTGCGATCTTCGGCGCTGAGGCCGTATTCATAGATCGCATCATATACGGAAATGCGCGTGCCCGATAAAATCGGATACAGCGCCACGCCGATCGGCATCAGCAGCCCGACGGCCGCCTGCAAGATGGCGACGTGCGACGGCAGATCATACG
>JAGOBP010000182.1 GCA_017999195.1 Thermoflexales bacterium | reverse complement strand
AGCATGAACAGATACCCGATCGCGAGTTCGGCCACCGACGCCGATGAGGCCAGCGGCGTGTTCTTGACGGTGACGCCCTTGCCGCGCGCATAGTCCACGTCGATGGTGTCCAGGCCGACGCCGCCGCGCACAATCAGTTTGAGGTTGGGGCAGACATCGATGAGCGGCTGGTGGATCTTGGTGCGCGAGCGCACCACGGCGATGTCGTAGTCCGGCAGGACGGTCATCAATTGTTCGGGCGTGATGTCGAACTGGGTATCGACCGTCAGACCGGCGCTGCGCATCTGCTCGATGCACTCTTTCTCGGTTTTGTCACAGACTAGAACTTTCATGATGTGTTTCTCCTGGAGGGATTTGAAGGCTGCCTCAACCGATCGGGCTGGTGAGGCCGATCGGGGGTGGGTGAGTGTACCAAATCATTCTAACCAGCGCCTGCGCCCTTGTCAACGGATAGGCATCAAGTGATAAACGTGTCGAATGTACTTTGTGGTTTGGTGATGGGGCGATTATAATGAGGAAAGCAGGCCAGTAGACAAGTAAACCAGTAGACAAGGAGAACATCATCATGTCTGAAGTGAAACGCGCTCACAATTTTAACGCCGGTCCGTCGATTCTGCCGCTGTCGGTGCTGGAACAGGCCCAACGCGAGTTGCTGGATTTCAAAGGCACCGGCATGTCGGTGATGGAGATCAGCCACCGCTCCAAGGAATTTGAAGCCGTGATCGGTGAGGCCGAGCAGGATTTGCGCACGCTGCTGGGCGTGCCCGCCAATTACAAGGTGCTGTTTTTGCAAGGCGGCGCGACGCTGCAATTCTCGATGATCCCGATGAACCTGCGCGCGCCCGGCGCGGCGGCGGACTACATCGTGACCGGCGCGTGGAGCAAGGCCGCGGTGAAGGAAGCCAAGAAACTGGGCACGACCAAGATTGCGTACAGCGGCGAAAGCACGAACTTTAAGCAGACACCGGCCCAATCGGATTTGAATCTGGACCCGCAAGCGGCCTATCTGTATTTCTGCTCCAACGAGACCATCCACGGCGTGGAGTTTCCGGGCGAACCCGTGCCGCCCGCGGGCGTGCCGTTGATTGTGGATACGTCATCGGACTTCATCAGCCGCCCGATTGATGTATCCAAGTACGGCCTGATCTATGCGGGCGCGCAGAAGAACGCCGGTCCGGCGGGCGTGGTGGTCACGATTATCCGTGACGATATGCTGGAGCGCGTGCCGGAGAATCTGCCGGTGATGCTGGATTATAAGGCGCAAGTGGCGGGCGGCTCCATGCACAATACGCCGCCGTGCTTTGCCATTTACATGGTGGGCCTGGTCTTCAAGTGGGCGCTGAGTCTGGGCGGCCTGGCCGAAGTGCAGCGCCGCAACGAAGCGAAGGCGGCGGTGGTGTACAACGCCATCGACGCGAGCGGCGGCTTCTACACTGGCCACGCCGCGCCCGAAGCCCGCTCCAAGATGAACATCACCTTCCGCTTGCCCAGCGAAGCGCTGGAAGATCAATTTGCGAAGGAAGCCAAGAAGTTGAACATGATCGGCTTGAAGGGCCATCGCTCGGTGGGCGGCATGCGCGCCTCGACGTACAACGCGCTGCCGATCGAGTCCGCGCAGGCGCTGGCCGAGTTTATGGCGGAGTTCCAGCGCAAGAACGGGTAAGTCGTTTAGCGTCGGCAGTACACATACAAGCGCGCCCGATGTCGAAGATCGACATCGGGCGCGTGGTGTTTTACCCCCTCCAACGCCCCCCGTTCAGAAAAACGTCTGAACAGAAAGAGAACGGCCGTTCCCGCCCCTGTTCGGATGTTTCTCCGAACGGAGAGGCGGGCAGACCTCAGAGGTTCTTAGCGATGATCAGGTAGCAGCGGACTGTTTTGCAAACCGACTGGTGGGCAACGCCAGAAATCTTTATTCTGATAAATTGGCTTTTTCAGCAGCCGCGCGCAATAGAAGAAAGGCTTCTTTTAGATGTTGTCCCACGGCGCTTTCAGGTTCTTGTAGGACCAGTTCTTGGTATGCGTTCAAGAAAGTTTCACGCAAACGATAGAACAGGTGCAGGAAATGCCGGAGAAAGCCGATGCAATCCAGTACCACAATTTCGATGCCGCCGGTTCGAGCATAGAGTTTGGCCGCATAATCGCTTACGCTTTGATCGATGGCCTCGGTCGTAATGAAAATATAATTGTCGATGCGGGCGTGTTCGGCGATTTTGCTCACGGCGAGATCGAGCGCCTCGATGGTGACCGGTCGATCTTTCATCTCGTAGGCAGTGACGATGTTGGCGTCGTCGATCAAAGTGATTTGAAGATCACCGATGGCCCCGGTTTGCTTATCAGCCGCTTGATGGGCTTCCAGTTCGAGCAGTCGTTCGCCCAGGTTATTTTTAGCCACCTGATAAATGGCGGCGACGATGAGTACCGGCAAGCGGCTGACCCCGGACATACTCAAGTGATGTTCGATCACTTTGACAATGGCTTCAGCGGCGAGCATATTGCCGCTCGATTCGTCCTGTAAATTCCTGAGCAAGTCGCTGATTTTTGCGGTGTTTGTTTCTCGGATCAACACCAATTGTCGAATGGTTTCCGCGAGAAGTTGTTCAGACTCAACGCGCCCACTCTGGACATCCGTCAATAATTGTAACAGGGCTGCATACATTTGGGGCGGTCTGCCAACCAAATCAATGTCGGGTGTCAGGACCACATTGCGGTTGCGAAAGGCGGGTGTCAGAAAAGCTGTGGTGGCATTGACGGGCAGCTGATGTTGTGTGGAAAACGGGCCGACGTATCTTTCGTCATAGTCGCGACCGGAATACGTATCGTCGGCCTCGATTTTGGTGTAAGGCTTGCGAATGTCGCTGGCTGGTAAGTATGTTTTTGCTAACGCACAGGCCAGCAGTGCACGGACGCAAGATCGGTTGCCCTGACCTTGCGCGATTAACTGGATTCGGGCTTGAACATCTGGGTCTGTGACGAAGGGCGATCCAACAGCGCTAACTGCCTTTTGGTAGATTTGTTCGAGTATCTGATCGGGAGCGCTAGCTTTGCGGTCGTGGTCGGATCGTAGTTGGTCCATAGAATTTCCTGGCGCATAGCCTTTGACGAGTGAATTTGTTTTTCGGTGCCTTCAGTTCGATACCAGTCGCCATAGAGCTCATCAAACAGTTTGGAGTCGTAGCTGGATAGGGCGACTTTGCCTTGCACTTTTCGCAGAATTTCTGCTAATTCCAGATGTTCAGCATCGGTCATTTCGTACCCGTACGCTTTCAAGTCTGTGCGTGAATCATGCGGATAGGGCGGATCGCAGTAGAACAGGGTTTCGGGTGTATCGTAACGTTGAATCAGTTCAATGGCAGGCGCATGTTCAATTTGTACGCGCAATAGTCTTTGAACAATTTCCGGCAAATCTTCGACACTGCCCAGCCAACGTGAAACTGCCCCGGCCATACCGGCACGTGAAGTCAACACACAATGTGCCCAACGGCCAGCCGAAGCCGTTTGGGCGAGACCTGTTCTGACCTGGCGGGCGCGGACAAAGAATCGACGAGCGCGTTCTAAATCGCTCAGTCGATCGGTCGGCTCAGTCGTGGCGATCTCTAATTCTTGACGAGAAAAGGGTGTTAGACCGATGGCCCGAATGACCTCATCGGGGTTATCGCGCAGTGCGCGGAAAAAATTGACCACTTCACCATCGAGGTCATTGTACGTTTCAACCGGCGAAGGTACGCGATTGAGTAGCACCGAGGCCGAGCCACCAAATGGCTCGCAATAATGAGTCGCGGCGGGTAGTAACGGCAACAACCAGTCCAAGTGACTAAACTTTCCGCCGTACCAGCCAAAGGCAATCATTTTTCCCAAGGGTATATTCCGATCTGATTTCATAAAAATGTCCGCGCATGAATTATAACTCATTGCTCCTGAGCAACACTAAATGATTAGCCTCGATTATTTCAGCTTTTGCCCCATTGCGATGCTGCGATCTCGGCCTGTACCCGCTCACGAAATGCCTCTGGTGCATGTATGCCCGAAAATACCTGTCGCGCGCCGCCTGTGCCGGTGATAATGATCGTACCAAAACCAAGCAGGCTACCCAGAAAATTGCGCTTAATGCCAACACCTTCTACTTGCGTCAAAAAAACTTCGAATGTGCTACGGTTGAAGAGGCCACGGTTGATAATGATGCGTTTAGTTGTCAGCGTCAAGCGATTAGCGGCAAATCGCACTGCTAATTTCAAAAATTCGATTACTGCTTCCAGCAAGATTAATAGCCCACCCAAGATGGCAATAATTGCATAAGTTTGCCCGCCGGATTTGCCCATGACTACAGCGAAAACAACACCCATCGCCGCAATAAGCAATGGCAATACAAACACTGTGCCATGCATTTGCTTTTCTAGGATAACCTTCTCGCGTTCTGGTTCTTGTTGTACAGGCGGGACAACAATTGGCTGGACGGGCGCGCGATTGACAGCAACCGGAGTAGCTGGGCGGGGAGCAGGGGCCGGCGGGGGCGTCTTGAGAGCGTTCAGCTGATCCACGGCCCCCATATTGACCGGGTTGATCTTTAAGACTTGTTCCAGACTGTAAATTGCGTGCTCTGGCTTTTCGGCTACCTCGGCAAACATCAGCCAGGCATCTTCGTTGCGTGGATCGGTTTTGATGGCTTGACTAAGCAAACTGCGTACACGGGGCAAATCGTTTAAGCGTTTCGCTTGCTTCGCTTGTTCTATAAGGACTTGAGTTGAGGGGGCGCTCACAATATCTCCAAATAAATGCAGTTGAATTTTGTAACTTGCCCATTGTGCGATGATTCCGTCTCCCTGTCAATACGTATTACCACTTAATGACGATTGTCACAGCACTTTTCAGTCATTTGGCATACCTGCCAATAGGCCATTGTTGTCTTCCCAGCAATTCTCAATTGGGCCTAACTGCGAGGGGTGAGGCCGACCATATGACGAGAGTGAAAGTGCGGGTCAAACGGAAGCGGCCCCCGCCCAGGCTGGCGCATAGATCTAGGGTGGCGCGAAGCGCCGGGCGGGGGCAAACCCGCCTTACCCCCTGACCCCCTCTCCTGATGACGATATTGACGATAATCTTCATGGGCGCTTATCCGTCATCAGGAGAGGGGGCACGGCCACACCGACTTTATAACAACCACGCGGGGGTGAGGCGCGTTATAATCCCCGCACCACCACCAACTTCGGGAGGCACCATGACCGCACACTATCAACATCTGGGCATCTACAGCGATTGGGTCGAAGCAGCCAATCGGCAACAGCCCTTGTATCCCCTCGCCGCGCCCGGCCCGGCCACGCAAGCGCGAGTGCGCGACGTGCTGGGCTTCTGCCACGCGGCTGAAAATCCGCTGGCCGTGCAGATCGAACATACGTGGCAGCGCGACGATCTGATCGGTGAAGAAGTGTCGTGGTCGGTGGGCTTTGGCCCGCGCACGCACGCCTATGTCATCAAGCCTGCGCAGGCCACCGGCCCATTGCCCGCACTGGTGGCGCTGCACGATCACAGCGACTACAAATTTTACGGCAAAGAAAAAATCGCCGACGGGCCAGACGGCGTCGCGCCCGGTGTGGGGGCGCTGCGCGCCATCGAATACGGTGGCCGCTCGTACGTCGAGGCGTTGGCGCGTGAAGGTTACGTCGTCATGGCGCACGATGTGTTTTTGTGGGGGAGCCGTCGTTTTCCGTTGGAGACGATGATCGAGGCGATTGGCGATCAGCCGATTGAGCCGTCACCCTTCACGGACGCCGCGCCGGAGATTGAGCATTACAACACCATCGCGGCGCTGCATGAACATCGTGTGGCGAAGTATTGCAATGCGCTGGGCACGAGCCTGGCTGGAGTAGTGGCCTATGAAGATCGCCTCGCGCTGAATTACCTGCTGGCTCGATCGGACGTGATCGCCGATCGAGTGGGCTGCATCGGTCTATCGGGCGGGGGCAATCGCGCCGCGCTGTTGACGGCCACGCACGATTGCATCGCGGCCACCGTCATCATCGGCTTGATGACCACGTATGAAGGCTTGCTCGATCACAACCTGTCGCACACGTGGATGTTGTGGCCGTTTGGCTGGGCGCGCTATGGCGACTGGCCCGATTTGGCCGCGTGCCGTGCGCCTTCGCCGCTGCTGGTGCAGTACGATCTGGACGACGATCTTTTTACGCCTGCAGGCATGCGCGCCGCCGATGCGCGCCTGGCGGCGCACTACGCCAGCGTGGGCGCGCCGCAAAATTACGTGGGGCAGTTTTATCCCGGCCCGCACAAGTTTGATCTCGCCATGCAGGCCGCGGCCTTTGAGTGGTTGCGGTCGCATGTGCCGTGATGCGCGGCTTGACACTCGATGTTTCCCGCCTACAATACGCGCACCGGGCCGCCACCACCTAATGCGTAAAATATGACCGCCTCTTCCCAACCGCTGGATGCCGCGCCAGCGACCTCGCCGACGTCAACCGGGCATTTGCCCGTGCTGGCGACGCGCTTCATCGGGCGACAGCGCGAGATCGATCAGATCGCGCAAGTCTTCAAGTCCGCTTGTTTGCTGACGTTGACAGGGCCGGGCGGCTGCGGCAAAACCCGATTGGCCCTCGCGGCCACCCAGGCCCTTGCGCCGTTTGAACAAGGCGCGTGGTTCGTCGATTTAAGCGGCCTGGACGATGCCGCGCTGGTGGAGCAAGTGGCCGCCACCGCATTGGGTGTACCCGAGACGCGCGGTCGCGCCCTGTCGGACACGCTCATCGATTACCTTCGCCCCAAGCACCTGCTGATCATCCTCGACAACTGCGAACACGTGCTATCGGCCTGCGCCGAAGTGGTGGTGCGCTGGCTGGACAACTGTCCGCACGTGCAGGTGTTAGCCACCAGCCGCGAACCCTTGGGCCTGACGACGGAAGTCGTATGGCTGGTACCCTCGCTGAATTTGCCCGAGCCAACCTGGAACACTGCGCAAGTGGCCGACTGTGAAGCGGTGCAGTTGTTCATGGCCCGCGCCACCGAAGCCTTGCCCGACTTCAAACTCGACGATCACAACGCGGCCACGATCGCGCAGATTTGCCGCCGCCTCGATGGGATTCCGCTGGCGATCGAGTTGGCCGCTGTGCGCGTCAAACTGCTGGACGTGGTGCAGATCGCGGCGCGGCTGGATGATGCCCTGCACTTGTTGACGCGCGGGCCGCTCACTGTGGTGCCGCGCCATCAGACTTTGCGCGCGGCGCTGGAGTGGAGTTATCGCTTGTTGCAACCGCGCGAGCAAAGCCTGTTTGAGCGGCTGGCGGTCTTTGCGGGCGGCTGCACGCTGGACGATGTGGAAGCGGTCTGTGCGGATGATCACTTGCCCGCGTCTGCGATGCTTGATCTGCTGGCTGATCTGGTGGACAAGTCGCTGGTGGTGATCGCGGCGCGCGTGCCGGGGGTGGCCGTGCACTATCGGTTGCTGGAACCGATCCGGCAATATGCGCTGGAGCGGCTGCGTGACAACGGCGGCGAGATCACGCGACGCGACCGGCATCTGGCGCACTTCACGGCGCTGGCTCAACAGGTGGATGCCCAATTGAAAGGCGTGGATCAATTGCGCGGGCTGCAACGGCTGGACCTGGCGCACGATAATTTGCGCGCAGCGTTGGAGTGGAGCGGGCACGCTGAGGCTGGAAGTCCGATCGGGTTGCGGTTGGCCGCCGCTTTGCGCTTGTTTTGGCAGCGACGCACGTACTTAAGCGAAG
>JAGOBP010000181.1 GCA_017999195.1 Thermoflexales bacterium | reverse complement strand
GATGTCGAGCAGGGCGGCCGCATCGGCCAGCACCGCCGGGCGGATGGCGATTGGCATGCGCGCTTAGTCTTCCCAGTGCAGCAACAGGCGGGGTGCGGGGTTCCGATCGTGCTTGTAAACCACCGTCGGGCCGTGCAGTTGATTCAGGATCGCGTGCGGCAGCGATCGGGCCGTGGGGTTTTTCTCGGCAAACGGCGCGGGCAGGTCGGTGGCTTTGATCGGCAGGGCATGCCACGGGAGGTTGGGGTACATATGATGCGTGGCGTGTTGATTGAAATTCATCAGCCACCACCGGAGCAATCGGTTGGCGTTGATCGCGCGCACATTGTAGCGAATCTGATCGCCCAGCGTCGTATTGTAATGAAAGACGTAGACCATCAAGGACCAAATCCACGCAAAGGAGATGAGCGGCAGGCCAAACGTGTACACCCACGCTTCAAAGCCCAGCACCCGCCCGACGGCGAACTGCATCGCGACCGCGCTAAGGAATTGCGCCCACGCGATCAGCCGGTCCCGATTGCGCCACTGCCGAAACGCGGGCGAGATTTTCTGCGCCAGCCGCACGGGCATGAACAGGAACAGCACGATCGATACGAGCGAATGCAGGAACAGTCCGCCCGCAAACACGCCCAGATACCACAGGCCAAAACAGATCACTTTGATCAGCGGTGTCACCGGCCACGGCGAAACAAAGACATCCAGCGCGGAAGTATAGATGTCTTTGCGATTGAAGCCGTGATGAAACTGGTGGATTTTCCGATAGACTTGCAGCGGCACAAAGATGCTCGATAGCACCACCTGGCCCAACAGATCGTTCAGCCAACCGCGCGCCGCGAGTTTGCGATGGGCCGCCTCGTGCGCGATGATGTACAAGCGTTGTAACATCAAGCCTTGCATCAGCCAAATGACAAGATAAGCGGCCAGCCAACCACCCGATTGGCCCGCGCGTGGCCCGCAGTAATTGGCCAGCAGCGCCAAAGCCACAAACAGCAGGGCCGTCTCCAGCAACAAACGCGTATTGATCCAGCGCGTTCGGGTCAGAGGGGAATCTATAGATCGATTGACTGGGGCCGGATTCATTCGGTGGCCTGCTTTCCGTCGGCGCTATTGCGGCAGTAACTTGAAGGACTTCAGAAAGGCATCCGCGTCACTGGACTTGAATTCGCTCTGCGGGGCCGCCAGCATGATCTGATAGAGCCGATTCTTGACCAGGTACAGGCGGGCCTGGACAGTCATTTCCAGATTGTCTTGCGCGGTCGCATTGATCACGAACTCGCGGCCGGGATGATTGTCCAGCGTCAGGGTGTTTTCGGAAAGAATCTGTCCTTTCAGGTTGTCCGCGGCCCCATCGCGGCCGCCGTCGAGGATTTGCTCGGGATCACTCTGTTGCATGATCTCGGCGGGATAGTCGGCATAGACCACGATATAGGCGCGATTGCCAACTTCTGCCAGAAAGGTATGCATGTCGATTTGGCCGATGGCGGTGTCAGCCGATTGGGTCGACTCTTTCAGCGTGGCGGGCGTCATGACTGAGAAACCGCCGGATTTGGAGGTGAATGCTTGAGGCTGACTGACCGCCAGGCTGCGAAGCGTTTGCGTGAATAAGGTAGCCGACATCAGAAACGCCACGATGGCGATGATCGAGATGAGGCCCGTGATAAGATATTTAGCCACAGTCTGCTGGGTAGAGCGAAACACCCGGCCGTTGATGCCGGTGGCCGCGCCGCCAATCAGACCGCCCAGCGCGCCGCCCGAAAACACTAATAAGACCGGCAGCCCCACCCACAGCCATTGATACCACTTCATGGGTTCGGCCACGACGTAGGGGTGTTCGTCGATGACGACGGTTGGGATCGGGTCCAGAAAATACCCCTTGATAAATCTGGCCACCACCTCCACGCCGTCATTGCGGCGCAACAAGAATTGCCCGCGCTTCGGACCTTTGGGGGCCGGCACGCCGTCTTGAATTAGCCTGGGGCTTGACCACACTCCGCTAATCTCAAGAACCGGCTCACGATTTTCGAACCCGCGCGCGTTGACTGAAATCTGCATGAAAGCATCCTTTCCTGTGTAAAATGTGTGACCGCTGATTTTGCGTTTGATTGCCGGGCCGCTTTGATTTACGGCCGTGCTCCGCTGGATGAAAGTCCAGCAGCTGAGAACGGCGGACTGTCGTCCGCCTTGAGCACAAAAGCAGTCGGGAATCGCTCTAGTCCTCGTAGTCGAAATACAGATACCAGTTACCCTCGATCAATTGATAGGCCGTGAATGAACGGCCATCCTCAGACCGATAGTGATCGATGTCCTCGACGACCAAATCGGGCCGCTGGGCCGCATAAGCATAGCCTTTGGCTGAACCGGAGATGGACAGCCCTTGCGTCGAGGCGATGAACCACACGGTGTGCTTCTCGCCGTAGCCTTCAATTCCGGCGGATAAATTCAGTTGGGTAAACAACGCCCGATACGCGTCCAGCCGCGCGGCGGGCACGTCCACCGGGGCGGCGTTGATGTCCGCCGGGCGCGTGAAGTCATAGGCCACACGGCCCAGTGGCGTGTCCTCCCGGAACATCTGCAACAGCCGCTCGAAATCGGCTCGCTGGTTCTGGAAGTTAGTCAGCAGCGTGGCCGCCGACGGATGATCCCCCGTCACGAAGCAGCCGCTCAATACGGCAAGGAGTAAGACCAGCGCCGCGCCGGTTTTGAACAGTGTCGACAGTCGGTTCATCGACTTAAATTTAGCGGCCTTTGGCCAGGTCGGCATAGATCACAATCTCGGTGCCCAGGAAGACCAGCAGCGGTACTTCGATCAACGTGGCAACTGTTGCGGCTGTAGGCGGCGCGGGCGTGAGCAACCAGTAGAGCAGCATGGCAACCAGCCCCGGCAAGACGAACGTGATCTCGTCGATGATCAACTGCTCGATCTTGCGGCGGCCGCGCCGCTTATCGCTGCGGTGGGCGATCTCCCAGCCCAGCAGCGCTTCGAGTTTGGCTTCGCCCAGCATGGGCTTGATGTTGTCGACCAACGTCAAGCGGATGTATTTGCCGATGGCCGAAATTTTGTCGTCGTTGACCAGGTATGTCCAGCCCAGAATGAGCATGGCCCATGGCACAATCAGCAGGGCGATGGAATTGGCCGGAGCTGAGAAGGCGAACGACAAGATGCCGCTGATCACGCCGATGGTGACGTAGAGCAAGTTATCGCGAAAGCCGATGCGGTCGGCTTGCTCGCTCTTGAGCTTGTCATATTCCTTGAGGTAAATATCCAGCAACAGCGATGTGTCGGCCATGTCGAAATTCTCCTGATGAAGATTAGTCCTGAACGGTTACGCGGTGGTCTGACCGCAGCCAGATCAGAAATGCGTCGATGTCGGGCCAGTCGGCGACGACGGTATGAACGGCAAAGACCACGATGGGATAGTGCGCGTCCGTAGATCGTTTGTCGAAGCAATAATAATCGATGTGAGCGGGCTGGGCTTCCTGCAAAAAGGGAATGAAGTGCTGCGGCACGCCTGCCGCGTGCGCGGCGCGAATGTCGCTGACAGAATTGATCAGGCGAGCACGGGGAAAACGAGCCTGAAATTGGGCCGTAGCCGATAGCGCGGCCAGTTCATTGCTGACGAGCAAGAATAAGCGTGGATACTCGAAGCCGAGATCACGCGCGGTGATTTGGAGGTGGGCAGAGTCAAACATGAGGGGCTGTATTATCTGGCCGCATCACCTGATTATTAGCCTGTTTCTGGTTTAGCGGGGCGTTGCTCGACTGGCTTGGGCTGCTTGTACTAATGCTGCGGCGATTTGTTCGGCTTGATCGGCCGTTAATAGAAGGCCAATTGCATCCGAGGGGAATAACCGCGCATCCGCAGGTCCGGCGTCTGACAACCAGATTCGAATATCATCCATAAACCCATCTTCACGATTGATGGGATCAAAGTAGACTTCGATCGACAGCGTGTCATCTATTTGAAGTTCCATTTTTACCTCTTGAAAAATCTCAAGATGGCGCGTATTGAAACGCAACTTATGCCAGTGGGGGGCGTAGTTTGCCAATCGTCTCCCTGGATGCGCGATAGAGACACTCGGGCATGACACTGCCAGGCCGTTCGCTTAGAATAACACATTCGCCAACTGGCGGCGATAGTCCTTCACTAACACATCGTCCCCCAGCAATTCAAAGATTCCCAGCAGCGCCGATTTGGCCGCGCCGTTCCGCGATGATCGATTCTTGCGCAGGATCGCCAGCAGCGCGTCCATCGCTTCGGGGTAGCGGCCGGCTTTCGCCAGATCAGCCGCGGCTTGATAGTGATCATCAAAACCATCCCCCACCGCCTCGCTTGGGCTGAGCAACTGCGCCAGCGGCGCGAGTCTTTCGGCGGCGGCGGCTTCGGGCACATCGTTGGGAATGCGCGCCAGCGCGGCGGCGGCCTCTGCGCCCAGGCCCAATCGCAGCCGCACCCGGCCCAAGGCCAGCGAGGCGTCATCGCGCGTGGGCGATTGCGTCACGATGTTGTGCAGGGCAGTTTCGGCTTCCGGCCAGCGACCTTCAGCCATCAGCGCGAGGGCGGCCGTCAAGGCCAATTCGCCTTTGTCGGGCGCGTATTGTTTCAAGAAGGCGCGCACTTGCGGCTCCGGCTTCGCGCCGACGAATTCGGCCACGACCTTGCCGTCGCGAAAGACCTTCACCGCCGGGATGCCCTGCACGCCGTATTGCTGCGCCAGCCGTTGATTGTTGTCGCTGTTGATCTTGGCCAGCACGAACGCGCCGTCGGCCTCGGTGGTCACCTTTTCCAGAATAGGGCTAAGCATCCGGCATGGTCCGCACCACGGTGCCCAGAAATCCACAATTACAGGCTGCCGCTTGGAGCGTTCGATCACGTCCGGGATGAAATTCGCTTCGCTAACGTCGAGAATGTTTGGGTCGGTCATTGGTTTGCCTGCAAGAGGTGATGGGTCAACGGGTGATTGGTATTCGGTCAACTGGTGATTGGTAATCGGTTAATGGGTGAGTGGTCAACCCGTTACCGATTGACCAGTTACCAGTTACGAATCACCCGTTACCAATCACTGATTACCAATCAACTCCTAGCCCGATTCTTCAACGCCCGATGCGTGCCATCGCACAACGGCTTGATCTTGGATTCACCACAGCCGCACAAGGTGACCCGATTGCGCGCCTCAAAGGGTTGCCCGTCCGCGCGCTCAATCTCGATGCTGCCTGTCACCCACAGCGGCCCGTCGATTGGCCCGGCGTCGGTGATCTCCGTGATCACCGCAATTTGCTGCGGCAGATCAGGCTCGACGTTGGGCGTCTCCGGCTCCATCGAGTACGAGTATGACCCCGACGGGCAGCGTTCGCTCATCGCCATGATTTGCGCGCGCACGGCGGGTTCGGCGCTGTCCTTCAACATCTTGCGGATGTTGGTCAGGCGCGTGCCGCAGAAGCCGGACTCCATGCACAGTGAACCGTCGCGTTTGACGACAATCTTCGTGCCGCTGGTGTAGACCTGGGCACGTTCGGCGGAAGTGCTGGTGGGCGCGGCCTCCGTGCCGTCGAAGTCGCTGTCCACATGCGCGTCGTCGCAGAAGGGCATGGTCTGGCTGCGACCGCAGCGGCACAAGCGGTAAATGTCGCCGGTCGCGATGTCGCCGGTTTTTTCCCACGTCAGCGGCTCGCCGTATTCCGACACAATTTGCCGCTTGCGCACCAGCGGCACGCCCGTGACGATGTACGGCCCGTTCTTTTCCACAATGATGCGTCGGGCATTTTTCGGATCGGTGGTGGTTGCCATGTGTCTCTCGCTTATCTCCATTCCCTGCCTTACTGAAGGCGCTTCATCACGACGGGCTGGGCCGCGTCAATCGGCGGCGTGTAGGTCAGCGTCGTCGCATCACATTGATAGCCAAACGTGTTGTACCGGGGGTCGGGCGACACGCCGAACATCGCGGCCAACTCGGCCGGTGTGCTGTTGAACAATTCCGTGCCGTTCATCGTGGCCGAGAACTTCAGGCCCCGCAGTTCGCCGTCGCTAAACGTCACCGTCTCGTCGGTCGCCGTAAACGTCGAAGTCGCGCCGCCGCTGATCGTGATGTTCAACTCAAACGTCAACTTCTCCACCGTCATCGACATCTTCATGCTGAAGTCCTGCGCATCAACTTTGGCCGAACCGTCCGCGCCAAACACATACGTGATGCGGCCCGTCTGTCCGACAAACTCCACCGCGCCGCCCGATTGCGCGATGACGGATTGCATATACTGCGACATATCGCTTAGTTCCCACGTGCCCACCAGGCAGGCGCTGTTTGACGGCGGCAGCGGCGTGGCCGTGGGTGCGGGCGTGGCGGTGGGCACCGGGGTGGCCGTCGGGGTGGCGGTTGGCGCAACCGTTGGGACGCTGGTCGGGGCCGGGGCGCGCGTGGCCGCTGCTACGGCCGGCATTGTCGACGCCGCGGGGGCCGCCGGTGCAGGCGTGGCCGCCGGGCCGCCGCACGCGGTCACCATTAATAGTGCGATCAATCCTATCAACATCAGACGTTGTTTTGAACGAAACACACTTCACTCTCCTGAATCATGATAGTGGGTATTGTACCTGAATCTTGCCCAATCCGGTTGATTATCTTCGCACCAAGGGCAGATACAGCCAGTGATCGACAGGCACGGTTGATTCCTCACTCACGCCGCTCCAGAAGCCGCCCATCAGCGTATAGCCCCCGCCCGATTGAACCCCGGCATCCACCTGGCCCAGCGTCAGATCCAGCGTATAACCGCCGCTCGACGTTGTGCCGCCGCCGCTATTGCTGGTATTCCATGTCAGATCATAGCCGCTGCCGGTTTGCGCGGTGGCGATGGTCACACTCAACAACGCCGCGATCAAGACGATGAACGGTAAAACCAAGCGCCGATAGGTCATCGCACACCTCCCTGGGCGCGTCGCGCACCCAGCCAAAACGCAACGCCACACATGACCGCACCCGTGATGAAACCGATCAGCCCGTTGGCCGTCACCGGATCGATCGGGTTGGCGCGATGCTCCAGCGCGTCCAAGCGTGCTTGCAACTGCGCAATCTGTACATCCTTTTCCTGCGCGATTTGATACAGTCCTTGAATCGCCGCGAGTGAGACGCCATCCGCATCGATGGTGCTGATGTGCGTGTCGTCTTCGCCCACGGCAAAAGCCGCCGCAAAGTCCTGTGCCATCGGCCCGATGTGGCGGATGGCCGCATCTTGCGTCTTGTAATTCCACGTGCTGATCGGGACTTGGGCCAGGCGTTCCAAAACGGTGCGCGGATCGATTGCGGCGAAGTTGGCCTTGACGTTGCGATCGCTGACGGACGAGAATGAACCGCCGCCTGCGGGTGCTGTGACACCTGTACTGAGATCAAAACTGGTGAAGAATGTGACACCGCCGCTGGCGCGGGCCACAAATTGATTTGCCGCAGTCGAAGCGACATCATTAAAAGGTGAGCTATCGCCCCATACAAAAGTGCCGTTATGGTTGGCTTTGGCCCTGGTCCCGGCCGCAAAACTGCCGCTGCCCTGCGCCGTATTGCTGAGGCCGCCTGCCACCGTAGCGACGTAGCCGCTGGCCGTGTTGTTGCTGCCGCCCATGATCGAGGTATAGTCACCACTAGCAAAATTGACATTACCTCCACTGATCGAAGCATTCGCCCCATTGGCGATGTTGAGCGAGCCGCCGCCGACAAACGACCAGTCGCCGTTGGCCTGATTGCTGCTGCCACCGCCAACCGTCG
>JAGOBP010000180.1 GCA_017999195.1 Thermoflexales bacterium | reverse complement strand
ACTTGAGCGATGTGCGTCACACCGTCGAATTGGTACGAGAAAGCGTGGCGCGTTTAGCGCCACAGATTTTAGTACACGGCTAACACGGATAGATCAAGCGAGTCATTCTGAGGTGCGGTCGTTCCAGAGGCACGCAGCGCCGAAGAATCTCTTGTTTTGTCGAAGAAAAGCGAGATTCTTCGCTCGCGGCGCTCACTCAGAATGACACACCAGAGGTGTTGTAGTGAAAGAACTCATCCAGAAATTAGTTACTGCCTTTGGTCCCACGGGCTTTGAAGATGAAGTCCGCGCGATCATTCAGGCCGAGATTAGCGGCCTGGTCGATGAAGTCAGCGTGGGCAAGTTGGGCAGCCTGATCGCCTTGAAGAAGGGCAACGGCCAGGGCAAAAAGATCATGCTCGTCGCGCACATGGACGAGATCGGGCTGATGGTGACGCACATCGACAATCGCGGCTATGCGCGCGTGACGCCGTTGGGCACGGTCTTTCCCTTGTATGGCGTGGGCCAGCGGGTGCGCTTCGCCGACGGGCGCGCGGGCGTGCTGTGTGTCGAGCGGCGCGAAGATGGCAGCAAAGTGCCTAACTTCGATCAACTGTACATCGATCTGGGCGCGAAGGATAAGAAATCGTGTCCGGTGCAAGTGGGCGATGTGGCCGCTTTTCAGCAGACCTCGGCGGAGTTCGATGGCCGCTTGATGGCGAAAAGTTTGGACGATCGAATCGGCTGCGCGATGTTGATCGAAGTGCTGCGCCAACTCAAGACGACTCCGCACGATGTGTATTGCGTCTTCAGCGTGCAAGAAGAAACCACCTCGGTGGGCGCGCGTACAGCCGCCTTCAGCATTGATCCCGATGTGGCGATTGTGGTGGATGTGACCTCGACGGGCGATACGCCCAAGGCCCTGCCGATGGCGGTGGAACTGGGTAAAGGCCCGGCCATCAAAGTGCGCGACGTGGGCAGCATCGCCGATCCGCGGGTGCGGCGGTGGATGGTGCAGCGCGCGAAAGAGGCCAAGATTCCCTATCAATTGGAAATTCTGCGTGAAGGCTCAACCGATGCCGACGTGATTCAACCCTCGCGGGACGGTGTGCCGAGTGGCGGCGTGTTGATTCCGTGCCGCCACGTGCATAGTCCGTCGGAATTGATCGATCTATCGGATGTGACGAATGGCGTGAAGTTGTTGCTGGAGTTGGTGAAGAAGCCGGTCAAACTTGACGAGTGACGAGTGAAGTAAGACGTATTGCGTGATGCGTGGTGCGTGACAAGAAAAGTCCGGTCGGAGCGAGGGTGCTTCGACCGGACGTATATTTTGGACGCAGATAAACGCTGATTGCGCTGATCAAGCAAAAACTATTCGGTGTTCATCCGTGTAATCTGTGTCCAGGGAATTACGCGGCGGGGATGTAGCCCAGTTCTTGCAGTTTGCTGATGATCTTGGCCGCACTTTGTTCGGCGGTTTCGCTGCCGTCGCTGTAGCAGACCACTTCGGGATTCAGCGGCGCTTCATACGGATCATCGACGCCGGTGAAGTTCTTGATCTCGCCGCGCAAAGCCTTCTTGTACAGCCCCTTCACATCGCGCTCGGCCAGCACGTCGATGGGCGCGCTGACGTACACTTCCACGAAGCGGCCGACCTTGCCACGCACCTCGTCGCGGATTTCGCGATAGGGCGAGATGGCTGCGGCGATGGCGACCACGCCGTTGCGGCTCAACACTTCGCACACCCAGCCGATGCGGCGGATGTTGGTGTCGCGGTCTTCCTTGCTGAAACCCAGGCCCTTCGACAAGTGCGTGCGAACGACATCGCCGTCCAGCACTTCCACGCGCAGACTGCGGGCGCGCAACTCGGCTTCGATCAGGTTCGCCAGCGTGCTCTTGCCCGCGCCCGATAAGCCCGTAAACCAAATGGTACAACCGTGTTCGAGATTCATGATTCGTTCCTTGTTGAATAGAGTTCGATGTGATGAGTAATGCGTACTACGTAATGCGTGATACGTGGTGCGTGTTTCGTGTTTCACGCATCACGTAGTACAATTTAGCATTCGGCGTCGATAACCTTCCCCTGCATATCCGCCGGAATGGGTTCATCCATGTAATGCAGCACCGTCGGCGCGATGTCCATGATCTCGGCCTGCAGGCGGCGACCGCCTAAATCGCGCGCGGGATCATAGAGGATGAACATACCCTGTTGGGCGTGATTGGCGTCATCGGGGCCGGTGTCGTTCTCGAAGGTGTAGATGCTCTCAAGACCGAGTGACCCGACCGAACGCCAATACAGATCGCCAAAGTACACGATCAGATCAGGCGCGATGTTGTTGACCTCGTGATAGAGGTCCTGCGGCTTGAAAACCTGCGTGTGGATGTCCTCGCCGTTGGGGCCGGGAATGGCGATCAGGCGGCGGATGAGTTCGTCGCGTTCGCGTTCGTACTCGGCGGGCGCGATCACGCCGTTGGGTTCGCGACCTTGCACGTTCATGAAGATGCGCGCGTAGTAGCCGCCCGAACTCCACGCTTTGGTCTTGGTCCAATCCACTTTCACGCGCTCGAACGGCGTCATCTTGTCGGGTACATCTTGCGCCAGCGTCAGATAACCCTCGCGGCGCAGCCACTCGTTGATCGCGAGGCCGCCATCCATACGCTTCGCACCATGATCGGATGCGACCATGACCACGGTGTCTTCCGGTAACAGCGCCAGCATCTCGCCGATTTCGCGATCGAGATAGATGTAGTAATCGCGGATGGCGTTGATGTATTTGTTGCCCGGCTCGAAACGCCAGTGACCTTCGTCCGTGTAACTCCACATGCCGTGATGAATGCGGTCAACGCCCATCTCGACGAACATGAAAAAGTCCCACGGTTTGTCGGTGATCATGCGCTTGATCAACTGGCAGCGCACGCGCGTCATCTCGTAGATTTGGCGCAATAAATAGTCTTTGTCTTCAGTGCGGAAGTCCTTCACATCGACCCAGTATTCGCCCACCCACTCGGCGATTTCTTTTTTGAACTCGGGCGGATGCGTGTAGTTGGTCGTGATACTGGGGGTCAGGAAACAACCGACGAGGCAGCCGTTGACCGATCGGGGCGGATACGTACCGGGGACACCCACCACGTTGACGCGATGACCAGATCGACTGAGGATGTCCCACACCCGATCGACCTTAACCGCGCTTCCGGTCGCGATCGACATTTTGTCGTACGACCAATCGGCGCGGTTGCGAAAGCCGTAGATGCCCAGCGTGCCCGGGTCTTTGCTGGACGTCATCACGCTCCACGCGGGCACGGTGATGGCGGGGGTGCATGACGCGAGGTTGCCGTACACGCCGTGTGACATCAGGCGATTGAGGTTAGGCAATAAATCGCGCCAGCGCTCGAAAACCAATTCGGGCGCGGCGCAATCTAAGCCGATGACGAAGACTTTACGGGCCACTTACTGACCGTTTTCGCGCAGACCGTCGATGAGGACTTGACCCACTTCGGGGCGCGTGAATTCGTGCGGCAGCGGCTCACCGGCGCGCAGACGGCGGCGCACTTCGGTGCCGCTGAAGATCAAGTGTTGCGACTTGTCGTGCGGGCACGTGCGAGACGACACGATGGCTTCGCACTTCTGGCAGAAGAACGTGTGCTCGAACATGAGCGGCGTGATGCCCAATTCGCCGGGCTTGAATTCATCGAAGATCAACTGTGCATCGTAGGTGCCGTAGTAGTTGCCCACGCCGGCATGATCGCGGCCGACGATGAAGTGCGTGCAGCCGTAATTCTTGCGGCACAGCGCGTGGAAGATGGCCTCGCGCGGACCAGCGTAGCGCATCGCGGCCGGGAAGACGCTCAACGCCACGCGGTTAGCCGGATAGTAGTTGTCGAGCAAGACGCGATACGACGCCATGCGTACATCGGCGGGAATGTCTTCGGCTTGCGTTTCGCCGACCAGCGGATGCAACAGCAAACCGTCGATGAATTCCAGCGCGACCTTTTGCAAGTATTCGTGCGAGCGGTGCACGGGGTTGCGCGTTTGGAAACCCACGACCGTCTTCCAGCCGCGCTCGGCGAAGAGGGCGCGCGTTTCGGCGGGCGTGCGGCGATATTCCATGAAGGGGCGATTGCCGGGGAAGTCGATCACTTCGACGGGACCGCCCAACAAGACATCGCCTTGCTGATAGAGCCGTGCCACACCGGGATGTTTCTCTTCTTCGGTGCGGAAGACTTCGCGGGCTTCGCGTTTCTTATCGTAGTCGAATTTCTCTTCGACCGTCACGATCGCCAGAGTGTGTCCATCGGGTTCGGTGAGGGCGACACGTTGACCGTCTTTGATCGAGTTGGCGAATTCGCGATCGACAGGGAGTGTAATCGGAATCGACCACACCGTGCCATTGGTCGTGTGCATCGTATCGACGACGCTCTCATAGTCGGCCTTGTTGAGGAAGCCAGTTAGGGGCGTGTACGCGCCATTGCCGAGCAGTTCAACATCGCTGATGGACAGCGGGCTGAGCACGATTTGTGGAAGACTGCGGGCTTCTTGCAGGGCAGATTCACGTTGGGCGGGATCAATAAAAACGCCCGCGAGGGGCGTCTGATGCTGAGTCATTAGCGATCTTCCTTTACTAAGATAAGATGTCACATTCTACCAGCCATTGGCTAGACCGTCAAAAAGCATAAGGCAATGCGGGTCTTTCAACCGCCAGGGCGGCTCATGCGCGTGATATACAGATAGCGTAGCTTGCCATCTTCCAGCTTTTCAGCATGAATTCGAGGCGCGTTATCTGGCTCGTAAATGTAGAACTCGTATGAGCCGGGCGGCAGCGAAAATAAGAAATCTTGACCGATCGGCAGGGTCATAATTGTGTTACTGACCGCTACCTGAATGGAAAATCCCGTCTGGTTGACGACCAGTGCGCCGCTTTGCCCAGGGGGCAATGCAGGGTGAACGGCTTCCTCATGACCACCAGGTATGAGTGTGCCAACAGCTGGCGCCTGGAACTGAGTGGCTGCTGGCGGCGTGCGCACGCAACCAGCTAGGCCAATTGCGACGATCAATCCCAACCATTTGAGGCGACGCACCAAATCAAACATGGATTAATCTCAAAAGTCTGTCTACTTCACCATGAACGTGTCCACGAAGAAACCGACTTGTGGAATCTGCATGGATTCTGGACCTTGAAATTCGGGCGTGTAAAATTGCTCCGGCTTAAATTGAGTTCCGGCCATTTCGCCCAGTGCCAGGCCGACACGGTGACTTGCTTCCAACGGACGTACCGTAATGGCGAATTTCCCGTCTGCGCCGATCGTGCCGGTTCCAAGCACCTCACCCATAAATGTGACATCCGCAATATACACCGGGACGCCGGCCGGACCACTTCCACGCACCGTGCTCGCGCCCGCCGTCAATGGCCGCTCTATCTGGAATGCCGCGACGTTGCTTGCTGGCAAAGGGGATGCCGCTGGAACAGGTTGGCTGAGGGGGCTTGTGCTGATGGGACTTTGGGTTGGCTGTGGCCCCACATTGTTGCAGGCCACCAGCACACCGACTAGTATCGAAACGACAAGCAAGAGATGAGTTGTTTTCATGAAGGTCACTTTAGCAAAGTAGAATGGTATATAGCGAGGCGAAAATATACCATACAATAATTTGACCCGCAAACAATCAGCCGGGGTACGGGGTAGACATCAACAAACAGAGGCCACTCAAAGTGGAGTGGCCTCTGTTGACTTACAGGAATTCAACGGACAGAACTACGGAACCAGGTTGAAGCCTTCGTAGTTGGTGTCGTCCATGTTGCCGGTCGTATCAGCAAATTCGTTGGCGATAGCGACCACAGGTTGATCGGCGGTGACGGTCACAGCGCAGTTGACATTGTTGCTGCTGAAGGGATTACCCACTGTGAACGTACCAGCCGGCATCGCCGACGGCCGCAGGAACAACTTGGCGCCACCCGCTTGAATCGTCTGCGGGGTCGAGATCGCGGTAAACGTGGCCGCACCCTTGCACGCAAAGGTCACGACGACGTTGGTGGCCGCAACAGCGCCCACGTTCTGAATCTGCAAACCGGTGCTCGAGCCTGAGCGGCGATCTTTGAACAGCGGCGCGCTGATCTTGGCGGTCTTGGCGCTGTCAGCAATCGCGGATGAGGTGATGCCAGCCAGCGACGTGGACGGCATGTTTTGCTCGTTGACGATAGCCACAAAGTTGCCGGTTGCGTTAATCGTGGCCGAAGCGGTGCAGTTCGCCGGCAGGGTCGACTGGCCAGTCAATTGCACGAAGGTCTTCGACGCACCAGCAGCGACAGCACTCGCCGTGTCGGTGTAAGTCAGGCCGGCGCACACACCAGCGCTGCCGACGTAGTTCACAGTCACGTCAATGGCGCCAGCACTAACATTCTGAACCTGGAGACCAGTGAAGTGATTCGCGCGGGCATTCTTGACAACCGGCGCATACGCCTTGTCGTCAAAGTCCGACGCCGTGAAGCCGCGGGTGCCAAACAGCACGGTCGCAACGGCTTGGCCTTGGATGTACTCCAGCACCGTGCCGGCGAGCGGCTGGGCCGACGTAACCTTGAGGCTGCCGATATTGTCACGGCCAGAGCCAGCGGTGGAAGGAACGCCCGCGTCGCCCGGATTGATGACAACCATCTTGTTCGGATCAACTGACGCTACGGTGTGGGTGTAGGTGCCGCCCGTGTCCATCTTGAACACAGCGGTAACCGAAGCCGCAGCCGTGCCCGCGTTTTGGATGTAGAAAGCGGTCGAGTTGCCAAAGCGATTGTTCTTCGCCAGCGGGAAATAAAGCGCCGTGTCGACAGATTCGGTGCCCTGATACTGGGCAACGCCCTTGCCGCCGGCGACGCCCAAGGTGCCAGCCAGTTGATTCGTCACAGCCACGATGGCTTTGATGGGCTGATCTGAACTCACTACAGCCGAGCCTTGGAAGCCCGAAGGCATGCCCGCAAAGTTACTCGGGACGAAGGTAAAGGCTGCGCCTGCCGCAACGCTTTGGCTGGCGCTGAACGTCGCTGCACCATTCTTGTCATAAGCAGTCACAACGATGTTAGCCGTGGCAGCGCCAACATTCTGAACCTGCTCGCCTGTCCACCAACCACTACCGGGGATGCCGGTCTGGGCAACCGCAACGCCAAACACTGTCGCGATCATCGCTACTGCCAAAATTGCCGAAAACAGTCTCTTCTTCATGTGATGTCTCCTTTTTATTTATGTAACTGTTCTGTACTACTTTACAGCATAGACTTTATCTCAAATTGATGGTTGAAGCAATAATCCGTGTGGGTGATTAGAGGTTTTGTGGGTTTAGAACCCCGATTTTCTGTGATTATGTCTCTAGATCCGGGGATTTTTTGAAGGCCGATTCAATATTGCCCTCCGAACTCTCTGGACATCATCAGGCAGAATCCCTTTTGTTAACCATAACGAAAAAGCGTAAGTCACGCTGGATAGCATCAGCGCAAGAACGATTGAATTCTTTACAGTGACTAAGGACACAATTGCCATTATCGAACTTGACAATAATGGGCTTAATATCCGCCTCAGATCGTGTAATTGGATGACTTTTCGTGTTATGTAGCCTTGGTTTAAGAAAAAGAAAAGCATTGAGGAACAAGTCCGGGCAACCGCCGCCCCACTTGCCCCCCACGTCGGAATCAGCAAGAGGTTAAGCGTAATGTTAGCTAAAGCGCTCACCGCCAAAAAACTGACTAGAATCCGTTGCCGATCCTTCACTAACATCAACCGGTTACATGGCTCGC
>JAGOBP010000179.1 GCA_017999195.1 Thermoflexales bacterium | reverse complement strand
CAACGTGGGAACGTCTTCGGCTAAGCGTAGCTGCGAGCGGGCCGCCGCTCGATCGCGTGGTGGCTGGCGCAGACGGTCGAGATCGATCCCGTTCCAGATCACGTGGGCCTGCTCGGGCGCGGCGATTTGCCACCTCAGCACGTCGTCGCGCTCGACATTGGAATCGCACACCGTAGCGTCCGTCACGCGGCGCAACAGGCGCTCGATCGAAACCAGCAGCCAGCGCTTAAGGCCGGTGTAATGAACGATAGACAAGCCGTGCACCCCAAACACAAGGCGCGGACGTCCCGGCCCGATAGCCGCCAGGCGTCCCCACAAAGCCGCCCGCGCGCCATGCACGTGCACAATGTCGAAACGGCCGCCGCGCACGAAACGCCGCAACCGCCACCATTCTTTGAGATTGAAACCGCGATCGAGTTGGAAACGGACCAGCGTCGCGCCCACCTCGGTCAGGTCTTTTTCGCCCACGTGGCCGCCATCGTCCGGCATGATCACGACCGACTCAAATTCGCGCGGATCGAGACCCTTCACCAGACACCGCAGCACCTCGGCCCCGCCGCCGCGTGACGAAGCGACGATCTGCAGCACCCGCTGCGCGTGGCTACTTTTTTCCATACAGGATCAACGCATAGGCCAGGTGGGCGTCAATCGGCGTGCCGCGTTCTTTCTTTAAGCGCGCCAGCGAGTAGTTAGGCTTCGTCTTTAGCAGTCGCTGCACAGCTCTGATCGGGCTGATAAAGTGCAACGACCAGAAGAAGTTATCGCCAAAGAAGCCGTAGTCGCGCAGGCCAATTTGCTGACATATGTGGCGCAGTTCGCTGCGCGAATAGGGATACTCTTCACCCACTTTCCAGACGCCCACCAGTTCGGCCGCCACTTTGAAAATCCGGTAGGGCGGATTGAATTTGTTGGGGACAGAGATGAAGCCCAGCCCGCCAGAGCAAAGCAGATCAAAATGCGCCCGGTTGATTTGCACCCGGGCCGCCCCCAGAAAATGTTCGGTCAAGCCAAAGGACATGGCGATATCAAATTTCCCCAGCAGCTCGGCTGGCAGGTCTAGCGCATTCGCGCAAACCATCTCCACCGGCAAACCGTTCCGGGCGAAAAATTCCCGGCCGCGGTCTAAGGCCGCCGGAGAGTAATCGAGCAAGGTAACCTGCGCGCCACGCTTCGCCATCAGCGCGGCGTTCGTACCCGCGCCCGCTCCAATCTCGATGACGCGCAGCCCGTTGAAGGAACCGAAGGTGTTCAACACAATGCGCTCCATGCGCTGCCAGCGGATGGAGTTCTCTTCTTGCGCGAGTTTGAACAGATCCTCTTCGGTCGAGACCGGGGTCGTCCAGAGTTTATCCCACAACTGCGGGGTATTGTTGGTCATGTCATCTCCCCTGACGGTCGCATCGCTGGCGACCGTCAACCCAAGGCAACTTGCGTCCGCCATTCATCCAGCAAATCACGCAGACTCTGTTCCAGCGCAACGCGCGGCTGCCAACCCGAACACGCTTTCAGTTTCGACCCATCACCGACCTGATCGAGAATTGCGCGCGGGCCGGGCACCGGGTTACTTTCAACAATCTCGATATGGCGGACCGTGCTCAGACCGATCAGAATTTCGGCTACTTCGCGAATGGCCGTAGAGTGGCCGGAGCAAATATTGTAAGCCTCGCCACCTGCACCCTGTTCCAGCGCCGCCCAGTAACCGGCGACCACATCGCGCACATCGGTGAAGTCGCGGCGCGGCAGCAAAGTCACCGTCTGCACGATTGGTTCCTGCAAACCAGCCTCGATGCGGGCGACCTGCCGCGCAATGGTCGCGCAGACCAGATTGGCCGGTTCGCGCGGCCCGGTCTGATTGAAGGTGCGCCCGCGCACGGTGTGCAGGTCGTGTTCGGTAAAGAACTGCATCGCCAGCAAATCCTGCGCGGCTTTGGTCGTGGCATACAACGATTGCGGCTGCAAAGGCGCATCTTCCTGAATGGCCTGCGCCGTCTGAACCGGCCGCCCATACACGGCCGACGAACTGGCAATCAACGTGCGCGCTTGGGGCACGTACCGACGCACGGCATCCAACAGAGAGTAGGTGCCGGTCACGTTGACAGCGATGTACCGTTCGGGGGGCACGGCCACGCCCGGGATGATGGCCGCCAGATGAAAGATCCAGTCGGGCTGGGTGGTCCGCACGTATTCATCGACGGCTGCACGATCCGTCAAATCGATCGATTGTCCCGACACGCCTGGCGTAAACGTGCCAGAGTGCGCTAGGCCAAAGACTTCGGCCTGGTGAGCCAGCGCCAGTTCACTCAGGTGCGTGCCCGCGCAGCCTGTCGCGCCGGTGATCAGAATGCGGCGACGCGCGACACTCATTCGGCTGGCACCAACTGGGCGGCGAGCTGTTCAAAGTCGGCGGCGGCCTGCGCGTAATCGTCGGGCCGACCGATGTCCAGCCAGTAACCGTCGTAGGGATAACAGTTGATCACTTCGCCACCCGCGACCAGCTGTTTGACCAAATCGGGCAGATCGAGCCGCTGGCCTTTGGGAATGAAGTCCAACACCCGCGGCTCAAAAATATAGATACCCATACTCACCCGATAATGCTGCGTGGGCTTTTCGATGTAGTGCGTCAGCCGCTGGTGATCGTCATACTCGACCACGCCCAGATCGATCTTGACGCTGCGCGGATAGACAGCCACCGTTCCGATCGCGCCACTGGCCCGATGGTGCGCGAGCATATCCGTATAATTGATCGCCGTCAGCACATCGCCATTCATGACGAGAAAACGCTCGTCGAGATTGGCAACCAAAGCGATCGGACCGGCGGTGCCCAGCGGCTGTTCCTCGCGCGAATAGGTGATCTTCACACCAAAGCGTTCGCCCGTGCCAAAGTAGGCCATCAACAATTCGGCCAGATAGCCCACCGCCAGGGTGATGTCGCCGTAGCCATGATGGCGCAGCTGCCGGATGACAATGTCCAGAATCGGTTTGTCACCAATCGGCATCAGCGGCTTGGGCAGAATCGTCGTGTACGGGGCCAGGCGTGTGCCGCGCCCGCCCGCCAGGATGACGGCTTTCATACGGTGTAGCGCTCCGGCGTAAAGTATTCGGGGTGCACGCGAATCCAGTCAATTGTTTGAAGCAGGCCGCTTTCAAAGGAGGTGCGCGGCGACCACCCCAACAGCGCCTTGGCCTTGCGATTGTCGGCATGCAGCTGCCGCACTTCGCTGGCCGAGGGCCGCAGCCGCGCCGGATCAGTTTTCAACTCAACCGGTCGATCGATCAGTTGCAGGATCAAGCGGGCCAGTTCACCGATACTGATTTCGCGATCGTTGCCCAGATTGATCGTTTCGCCGATGACGTTGTCGGCCAGCGCCGCGCGCACAAAGCCGTCGGCAGTGTCTGCGACGTAAGTGAAATCGCGCGTGGGCGTCAGATCGCCCAGATAGATTTCGTCGCGCGTCAAGGCCTGCGAAATGATCGTGGGGATCACGGCGCGCGCCGACTGGCGCGGCCCGTAGGTGTTGAACGGGCGAATCGTTACGGCGGGCACTTCAAACGAGCGCGAAAAACTCTCAACGAGTTTGTCCGCGCCGATCTTGCTGGCCGAGTACGGCGACTGTCCTTGCAGCGGATGCTCCTCGTCGATGGGCACGCGCAGCGCCGTGCCATACACTTCACTCGTCGAGGTGTGAATGACTCGCTTAGTCTTATGCTGGCGCGCCGCCATCAACACATTGAGCGTGCCGATGACATTGGTCTCTACCACTTCACGCGGATGCACATAGGAGTAGGGAATAGCGATCAGCGCGCCCAGATGAAACACGACATCGATGTCGCGCATGGCATCGGCGACGGCGTTTTCATCACGCAGGTCGCCAAACACAAAGTCGATCTTCGATCGCACGGCGGGCGTCGCAAGCCGCAAATATCCGATGTCCGATCGGGCGGTATACCGCACAAAGGCCCGCACGCGGGCACCCTCGGCGAGCAAGCGTTCGGTCAAATGGCTGGCGATAAAGCCGCCCGCCCCCGTCACCAGGACAGGCACATCGCGCAATGAATCTGTCATACCGGCAAAGTCCTCAGGATGGTTTTTAAGCGTTCTTCGTAAGTGTGGTTGTGCAGCACGCGCGCCCGACCGCGCGCCGAAATGGCGGCCCGTTCGTCGGGATGCGCCAGATAGTAGTCAGCCAGTTCACGCCATTGCGCGGGCGAGGTATACGTGACAATCTCGCGGCCAACTTCAAAGTTTTCTTCAAGCCCAGCCACGTTGTCCACCAGTTCAAAGCCGCCCGTCGCCAGCACTTCAAACGTCCGCGTGTTCAGGCCGCCCAATTGCGTTTGCGGGTGATGCACGTTGGGACAAATCTTTGCCAGGTTGTACACTTTGGCCGCATCTGTTGCGTTAATGCGCCGCCCACGCCAGGTGGTGGCCGGCAGTTGTTGAAGCTCGGGCGCGGCATCCCAGCCCGGCCCCCACAGCCCGACATCGAAGCCCTGCATCTCGCCTAACAATGCGCCGCGTCCCGGATAAAACGCGGCCACAAAGCCGATTGTGCAATTGAGGTTGGGATAGTCCGCCGGGTTCAGCGTCTGCGGCTGAAACGTCTGGTGATCGCACGCACACGGCAAATAGACGATGTGTTGTGCACCGGCCGCCTCTAATTCAGACAAGCGGCCTTTATCGAACATGTACAACACATCGAATAACTGAAACAACCGAATGGCCTGCGGCGCGCGAAACGGATCATCCACCCACCACGATACGAGCGGACACTTGAGCGTTTTCAGCGCCATCAGGGTGTCCCCCGTCAGCGTTTCGCCTTTCAGGATGATGATGGCATCGGGTCGAGCGCTGCGCGCCGTCTCGATCAGGCGCTGATTCATGCGCGCTTCCCACGCCCGACCGATCTTCATGGCGAAGGGCGTTAACGGACCGCGGACCGCTTTGGGCAGCCGCCCCACCGCGCCGCCTTGCAAACGCACGACGCCGTAGGTATCGTAGTAAAACGGAAGCGGCGTATGACCGAGCGCGCGGCTGGCGCGCTCCATGCTTTCAGTCCATTCACCCACCCACTTGGGGCCGACAATCAACAGGCGCATGATTAACTCGCTTGTGTCTGCCGCATATGCTGTAAACCGTCACGCACGCTCCATGCCTTGATGCCCAATTCACGCTCCATTTTGGTCGTATCAAAGGACGTGTCTTTCGGGCGCGGCGCAATCTCGGGAAAATAACTGCTAGGCACCGGATCGATCAACGTCGCATCCAGCCCAAACACTTCGGCGGTGGTCTGCGCAAATTGATAGAGCGTAATGTGATCGCCGCCGGCCGCATGGTAGAGGCCCGTTTTGTGCTGCGCGATCACGGCCCAAATCACTTCTGCACAGTTGAGCGCATACAGCGGCTTCGTACCCACATCGTCGACGACTTTGACGCGTTGGCCTTGCCCTAAGGCCCGAATCCAGTTGGTCACCCAGTTACCGCGCTCGATCGGCAGATGCCAGCCATACATCAAGATTGGCCGCACGATGGCGTAATCCAAACCGCTGGCGGCCACCCACTGTTCGCCTTCGACTTTCAACTGGCCATAGTAATTGATGGGGTGAACAGGCGCGTCTTCCGCGTAAAACGGCCGCTCGCCGTCGAACACCGCATTGGATGAAATGAAGATCAATCGGGTGTGATGCCGCGCGCAGGCCTGCCCGATGTTTTGAGTTCCGCCAACGTTGACGGCCCAACTCTCTTCGCGATGATGTTCCGAGTAGTCCACGCTGCCGATCGAAGCCGCATGAATCACCACGTCGGGCTTCGTCCGATCGAAGAGTTCCGCAACTTGAGCCGGTTCGCGCACATCCAGCGGATAAAACGGGCAGGCCATCTCGCCAGACGGCGCTTTGCCTGGTAAATAAGTGCCCGTCAATTCAAAATCAGCGGGCACACTCGCCAGCAGCGCCTGCCCCAACAGTCCCGTCCCGCCAGTGATCAATACACGTGTACTCACGGCCGCTCCTGTGTGCGATAAACACCCAGCCAGTATCCGCTAAACGCGGGATGATTGATGCGATCGAAGAGGCGCACGCGGCGCAGCAAATTGGCCGCGCGAATCACGTTGCGCACCACGCCCGATCGGCCCGTACTGTCCCACAGGCCCGGTTCATAGCCGCCGATCAAACCGGTGAAGCGCGGCGTCAGGTTGAAACGCGCGGCGACGTCTTGCAGAAAACTCAGGCGCATGATGCTGGTATTATGGACGTCCAACAGATGCAAGCCGCCGCGCTTGAGCCACCACGCATTCAGGCCCGTGTAATTGGGCATCTCCAACAGCAGCGTACCACCCGGCTTGATGAGCCGCACGTGCTGCTCAATGGCCGGCCACGGATCGGCGAAATGCTCGATGACGCCCAGCGACATCACAATGTCGTAAGCGGCCACGGGCAGCGAGGCGTCCATTAAATCGGCCAGCAGCACTTCGCCCGGCACCTGCGCCTGCTGCAAATTGGCGCGCGTCACATCCACGGCCTGCGGGGCCGAATCGCAACCGCTGACCTGATAACCGAACTGCCGGTGGAAATAGATCAACCACCGGCCAGGCGCGCAGCCAATTTCCAATAGTTTCTGCTGTGGATCAGGCGTCAGCCAACGGCGAAAAGCGGCATCAAACGCGCGATCATACGAGTGGCGCAGATCGATGTTCTGCCAGCCGCTGACGTTTTGCCAGTAGTTGTCCCAAAAGCCCGGATCAGTCAGTTGGTCGCTCATAGGGTCGTATACAGTTTGATGTAATCGTCAACCATATGCTGCACGGTAAACAACCGATAATATCGATCGCGCCCGGCGGCTCCCATCACGCGCGCCTGATCGAACGAACCCAGCAGCTGGCGGAGCGCAGCGGCCAGCGCAGCGCTGTCACGCGGCGGTGTCAGCCAACCCGATACACCGTCTTCAATCTCTTCCGGTATGCCGCCAACCGAACTGGCGACAATGGGCTTCGCCAATGCCATCGCTTCCAGAATCGCAATGGGCATGCCCTCGTAAAAAGAGGGAAAGGCCACCGCATCAAAGGCATTGGTGATGGCGCGCGCGTCCTTGGTAAAACCCAGCAAGTATACCCGATTATTCAGCTGCTGACGACGAATAAAGTCCTCTAGCTGCGGGCGCATCACGCCTTCACCCGAGAAAATAAAGTATGCTTGTGGAAACTCATGCTGAATCTGCGCAATTGCTTCCAGCAGCACCAGATGCCCCTTCAGTGGTTCAAGGGCAGCCACCGTACCGACGATTAAACTATCGGCGGGCAAGCCCAGTTCTGCGCGCAGCCGCGCGCCTGCATCCAGATCGAGCGGCGGCGGCGGCGTCCCAGACGCAATCGGCCGGATGCGATCCGGCGCGAAGCCGCGCAGTTCAACTAGACCGCGGCCGGCGGCGGCCGAATTCGGCGAGAACAAATCCACCGTTTGCGCCATCTGTCGATCGAGCCGCGCGTCGAAAATGTTCCGCCGTGGATAAGGATAGCTCAGCACGGACATTAACACTTTGGAAAAACGCAATTCCCGCGCCACTTGCGCCGCCAGCAAGCAACCCTCCGCGCCGGGATAGCCGCCGTTGATGATGTGCAACATATCGGCGGGCTGCTGACGCAGGACGGATCGCAGTTGGGCGCGACCCCGCACGCGCAACGGCCAGCGAGTCACCGCTTTGAATGCCCGCCACAGCAGCATCGAACCACCCAGACGATTCGCTTGCCGCCACTCATAATCGAGCCGGGTCGCG
>JAGOBP010000178.1 GCA_017999195.1 Thermoflexales bacterium | reverse complement strand
GTTATATTTTGCGTGTGCCATCATCTGCTGGCGCAAGTGTGAGGTTTAGAGATAGGTTATAAGGTAATTGTCAACGAATGGCTAACGGATGAGCGAATACCCTGCAGGGTATTCGCTCATCCATTAGTGGGCGGGCTGACTCAATTCATGGAAACCCTTTGGATGAAACGTCAGACAAAACATGTGGTTATTCTGTTCCTGTTTATCCTGGCAGCCTGTGCTGTGCCCGGTGTCGACTCAGTATCTACGCCTGCCCCAACATTGGTTGCTACCATTGAAGCGATTTTATTGCCGACCACCATCCCCGTTTCCATCATCGAACCCATCCCATTGCCGACGACCGTTCCAAATCAAGCGGCACTGATTAAAAAGGCGACAAGGACTAATCTTGTTGATTTTGTCATTGATACCCGGCAACTTGAGCAAGGAGTGGTCCCCTGGTGGTTTCAGACCCGTAGTGCCTGGTACAAATATACTTCGCCCGACGGCGCGTTCTCGGTTCTAATGCGTGGCGGCATTGCGCCCGAGGAGTCGACCTTGAAGGAATTTGTGAATACAGCAGCCAACGGATCGATATTGATGGAATTGATAGGTCCCGCGGCCGCAGAGGTCAAAGTGGTTCAGGCTGAATACTTGATGAGCGAGAACCAATCGGTTGCGTACTTTGAGGCCCCCGCGTTGACTTCAGGGGAGTCAACCTCAGAAGAGATGCTCAAGTCGTTTGATGTTGCTCAAATAATGGGTGCGATTGCCAAAGTCGAAGTTATTTCGGATCGGCGAATTCAATTGAATGGATTTCCGGGTCGAGATGTGCTGATCCGGGTCGCCACGAAAAATAACCCAGATGTGAAGATTGAGCTGCATTTTCGGTGCTATATCGTTGGCAACACGGTTTATCAGTTGCTCTATGGCGGTTCGGGTAAATCTGCCCATGAAACAGAGGCGCGTTTTCTGGATTCTTTTACGTTGCATACGCCTGATCGGTGAAGATGGTGTATGGCTAACCCGACCCGTTTCGTGGATTGAGCAGTGGTGTCCCATCCGCCTAAAGTCTGAACTCAAATTCGGTTGAGTGGCCTATTGATCGGCCCGTCCGCCGTGCTATAATCGTCGTGGTTCAACTCTACTGGAGTAACTGGCGTGCATACATTGGTAGCGTAACGACTCATTTTCAGGGACCGCTGGATGTATTCAGACCTGTCGGGTGTCTAAAACCCGACAGGTCTTGACCGACAACCGAGGGCGCTCCCTCGGTTTTTGTTTGCCCTTCACAGGAGTCTCACTATGCTATCCGTTTCCTCACTCACTAAATCCTACGCCGATCAACTGATCGTGCGTGACCTCTCATTTCAAATCAGCCTCGGCGAACGCGTGGGCCTCATCGGCCCGAACGGCAGCGGCAAGACGACGCTGCTGCGTCTGTTGACGCGCACCGAGCAACCCGATCGCGGCAGCATCTTCATCGATCCGAATGCGCGACTGGGTTACTTGCCGCAGGGCCTGGAATTCACGCCCGACGCCACGCTGGCTGATGTGTTGCATGATGAACGCGCCGATGCCGCCCTCGAAATCGAGCGTTTGGCTGAAACGTTAGTGCTTGATCCCAGTCAACTCCCGGCGTATCAACGCGCGCTCGATCGGCTGGAGGCGCTCGGCGGTTATCCCGATGTCGCGGTGCGGGCCGAAGTGCTGGCCAACCTTGGCCTCGCTGGCGTACCGCTGGACACGCGCATCGCCACCCTCAGCGGTGGACAGAAGACGCGGTTGGGCCTGGCGCGTGTGTTGTTGACCGACCCCAATGTGTTGCTGCTGGACGAGCCAACCAACCACCTCGATCTGCCGATGCTCAATTGGCTGGAAGAGTGGCTGGGCCGGTTTCGCGGCGCGGCCTTGATCGTGTCGCACGATCGCGTCTTCCTCGATCGCACCATTAATCGCGTGTTATATCTCGATCCGCAGACGCATGGCCTGCGTGATTACGCCGGAAATTACAGCGCTTTCTTGCAGCAAAGTCTGCTCGAACGCGAGAAGCAGTGGCAGGCGTACAGCGATCAACAGGCTGAGATTGTGCGGCTGGAAAATGCGGCGCGGCATTTGCGCGGCATTGCCAAATTCAGGAAAGGCGGCAAGGCGGACGGCGGCGATAAATTCGCCAAGGGCTTCTTTGCCAATCGCAGTCTGGAGACGGTGCGGCGGGCCAAGCAGGTTGAGGCGCGCATCGAGAAACTGTTGACCGAAGACCGCATCGACAAGCCCAAGCAAAGCTGGCAAATGAAAGTGGACTTCGACGCGACCACCGTCAGTGGGCGCGATGTCTTGCGGCTCGATGGGGTGAACGTGGGCTATGGTGATCGGGTGCTGCTGCGCGACATCATGCAGATCATCCGGCGCGGCGAACGCATCGCGTTGATTGGTGAAAACGGTGCAGGCAAATCGACGCTGGTCAAGACCATCATGGGGCAACTGATGCCGTTGGCGGGTGAGGTGCGCCTCGGCGCGAGCGTGAAGGTGGGCTACTTCGCGCAGGAACAGGACGTGCTCGATCCCACTTCGACGCCGCTGAAGACGCTGCAAGCCGTTGCGCTGCTGAACGATACCGAAGCGCGCAGTTTCTTGCACTACTTTTTGTTTACGGGCGATCAGCCGTTACAGTTGAATCAATCGTTGTCTTACGGCGAACGCGCGCGTTTGATGTTGGCCAGGCTGGTGGCGCAAGGCTGCAACTTTTTGCTATTGGATGAGCCGATCAATCACTTGGATATTCCGGCGCGCACGCAGTTTGAGCAGGCGTTGACGCACTTCGAGGGCACGGCGCTGGCGGTGGTGCATGACCGCTACTTCATTCAAGGCTTCGCCACGCGCGTCTGGGCGGTGGAAGGCGATGAGTTGGTGGAGTATCTTGATCCGGCGGAGGTGTTGGGGTGACGAGTGACGAGTGAGCACACAACCTAAGCCTATTGGATTCCAGACCCGTGAACTCGGTCTTCTGACGATGCCAGTTTATTAATCCTCAATACCAAGCAACGAGCATTCTGGAACCTGGTTTCTCGAATTGCACTCCCACCGTACCATGTCACGAAAGAAACCGGTCGTGGGTATTTCATAGTTCAAGAAAAACACACCGTTTCGGACGGCATACCGATATTCCCTGCCTTGCGGCTGGGCTGGATGGACTGGCACAAATTGAAGGTACTGCGGTACAAGTTCTGCAAGTTGCTCAGGATAATGTCCGTGGCCTTGTTTGAACTGCGTTAATGCTTCGACGACCCTGTCTGTATCAGTATGAATCTGTTTTTGCTCATTGGGAATGCCAACAGTATTGGCATAGACAATGTTGGAAACACCTGCACAGACCGGCGAGATCAGCACGAGAAGCATAAGACAGCCGACGCGCTTGTTCCACTTGGCATACGCTGGCGATCGCCGCCTGTGCAGAACAAACATGAGGCCACCGATAGCCCCTAGAATCAAAGCACTGAAATAGAGCCAAATGTAAAAACCGCCCATAACTATCTCCGAGCAAGGAAGCTCCGCGCGCTCTGCGTCTCTGCGGTGGATCTACTTGAGATCGCGCTGCCAGCCGGATGGCACGAGATGCGTGTAGTGGACATCGCCCGCACCGAGAAATGAAGCCAAATTCTCGATCGCGCCGCGAACCGATCGAGCGGTGGCGCGATCTTTCGGTGCGTCCGCTTCAGCATGGACGGCGTGGATGTGCAAACGGCTGTGCTCCCGATCGAACTTCGGATCGATGCGGCCAATGATCTGATCACCGTGCAAAATGGGCAGGACGTAGTAGCCGAATTTGCGCTTGGCCTGCGGCACATAAATCTCGATGCGGAAGTCGAAGTTAAACAACTGCGACGTGCGCGCCCGATCACAAATGAGATTGTCGAAGGGCGAGAGCAGGGTGGTGCGCGAAAAATCGATCGAGTCAAGTTGATCGAGCAATGGCGCATCATCTGCATGCATGTACCACGCGCCCTTTTGATCGGCGACGTGGATTTGTTCAAGACGACCGTCGCTAACCAATTGCTTGAGGACATGCGGCAGGTCTTCGTAGCGATGGCGCACGTAGTGCCACTTGATCTGCTGGGCGGTGGCCGCGCCCAGCGCCTTGACGGCGGTCTGTGCGGCGCGGTACGTCACCTGGCGGGCATTCAGGGTTTCACGCGGCGTCCAATCGGGCAGGCAACGCTCACTCAAGTCCCACAGTTTTTGAATCCCCGTTCGTCCCGCCACCATGATTTTGCCCTTGGTCCACAGATAATCCAGCATCTGGCTGACATCGCGGCCCGAGGTCCAGCCGGTGGAGTACCAGCCCGCCGAGACTTTGTTTTCGGCCTCAAGTTCGCGCGAGGGCAGCGGACCGTGCTTCTTGATCTGCTGTAAAATATGGCGCTTTAGACTTTGGTTTTCGGTCAGCCACGCGGCATAGCGTTGACTAACGCGGCCAGTGGCTTGATCGGTGGCGTAGCGGCGCATGAAGTGCTGATGAATCGGATAGTCGGCCACCGGCACGATCGAGGCCATGTGCGCCCAATATTCAAACAGACTGCGATCGCGCCACAACAACTGATCGAGTTGATCGAGATCGTACTGGCCGACACGACTCCACACGACCAGTTGATGCGAGCGCGCCACCGCGCTGATCGGATCGAGTTGCAGGCAACCCAGATCGCGCACTAGAGCGAGAATACCGGCCGCATCGTTGTTGGTTGTCTGACTGGCCAGACGTTGTTTGACCAGCGCCAGTTTTCGCACCGTGGCAAGTGATAGGGTTCGCATGACGTATCCGTGTGGTAGAATGTCGCGCGATTATAGAAGCACGCTGAGTAATGATCAAGGCACACAATCCAACACAGACTGTTCAATATGAAACTGGCGATCTTATCGGATGTTCATGCTAATCTGGCCGCACTGGAAGCGGTTGTCGAAGACATTGATCGGTGGCAGCCCGAGCGCGTGATCGTGGGCGGCGACGTGATCAATCGCGGCCCGCGCCCGCGCGAGTGTCTGGACTTGATTCTGAGTCGCGTGCGCACGCACGGCTGGCAGTGCGTGCTGGGCAATCACGAGGAATACGTGTTGACGCATGCCGCGCCCGACGCACCGCGCAGCGGGCGGCGCTTTGAGCAGCATCGCAATTCGTTTTGGACGTTTCAACAGGTACAGTCCGATCTGGACACGCTGGCCGCGTGGCCGTTTCAATTGAGCCTGTGGCACGCCGCGGCGGAGGTGCGCATCGTGCATGCGTCCATGAAGGGCACGCGCGCGGGCATTTACGCCGAAACGGCCGAGGCTGAACTTCGCGAGAAAATTGCGCCGCCTCCGGCTGTGTTGATTGTGGGACATACACACAAACCATTGATCCGCGCGCTCGATCAAACGCTGGTCGTTAACGTGGGGGCGGTAGGCTTGCCCTTCGACGGCGATGGGCGGGCGGGTTACGGTCAGGTGACGGGGCAGGCGGGTGCGTGGCACGCCGAGGTGAAACGCATACCGTATGACCGCGCGCGGGCCGATCGGGATTTTGAGATTACCGGTTATCTGGATCAGGTGGGGCCGCTGGGGTATTTGATCCGCGACGAATTGCAGCGGGCGAAATCGAATCTGGCGGAGTGGGCGGCCGCTTTTGAGCAGCCGGTGCTGGACGGCGAACTTACGCTGGCAGAGTCGGTGCAGCGCTATTTTCAGGGACAGGCGCCGCTTGCGGCCGCAGCGAGACCAGCGGCAGCGTAATAGTGAAGGTGGTGCCGGAATTCTCGCCGACGCGGCTGGCCACGTCGATGGTGCCGCGATGCAGATCAACCGAGCGCTTGACGATGGTCATGCCCAGGCCGGTGCCGGGAACGTTGCCCACGTTGCTGGCGCGATGGAACGTGTCGTAGAGGTGCGCCAGATCATCGGGCGGAATGCCGATACCGTGATCGCTGATTTCGAACGTCACTTGCCCATCGCGCCCGTGCAAACTGAATTCGATCAACATATCGGGCGGCGAATACTTAACGGCATTGGACAGCAGATTGGACAGGATGTGCCGCAGTAAACGCTCGTCCATCACGGCATTGGCGCAGTCGCCGCGCACGTGAAACACAATCGGCTGCGGATGGGACGCATCGGGTTGAATCTCGTTGATGATCGAGCCGCAGAAGCCAATCAAGTCCAGCGGCTCCGGCTCAAATGCCTGCTTGCCCGCGTCCGATTTGCCCACGACCAGCACGTCGTTGATCAGGTCCACCATGTGCCGCACGGCTGTTTGAATGCGCTTGAGGTATTCCAGTTTTTTGGCGTCTGTCCAGCGATGGCTGTAATGCTCCAACAATTCGGCCGATGACAGAATGGTGGTTAGCGGCGTGCGGAATTCGTGCGAGGCAATGGAGATGAAGCGCGACTTGAGTTCGCTGAGTTCTTTCTCTTTATCCAGTGCGCGCTGCATTTCAATTTCGGCGCGGCGGCGCTCGGTGATATCGTTGGCGTACACGGCCACCCGATCGATGAGGCCATGGGCGTTGTGAATGGGATAGATGGCGTTCTCGAAGTAGCGGCCGTTGCGATCGTCTTCAAAGCGCACGGGTTGGCCGGTGCTTAAGACGTGTGCAACTTGGGCGTGCCGGGTCTGGGCAACCGCCGGTTCAAACAAGTCCAGCATATTCGTGCCGATCAAGTCCGCAGCGGATGGCGCCAAACCTTCCAGACCGGGCGCGTTGACGGCCAGCACCGTGCCGTTGGCGTCCAGCAGATAGGCGGCGTCGGGCGCGGCATTCAACAAGACGCGCGCGGTCTCTTCGCTGGCGTGCAGGGCGGCGGTGCGTTCGCGCACCCGCTCTTCCAATTCAATGGCATGGCGTTGCGCCTCTTGATACAGGCGCGCATTTTCCAGCGCCACGGCGACTTGATCGGATAAGACGCGCAGAAAATCCAGATCGACGTCGCGGAAGCCATTGACGATCGGGCTTTGCAGATCGATGTGCCCCAGCACGCTCCGGCCGCGCAAGATCGGGATCACCAATTCCGATCGGGTTTCTGGCACCAGCGGAAAATAATCGGGATCGAGCCGCACGTCATTGACGGCGACGACTTGCCGCGTGGCATAGGCCCGGCCGTTGATGCCATTATCGAGCGGGAGTTGATGTTGGTTGGCGCGCGCGATCAATTCGGGCGTGTAGCCGCGCAGCGCGCGGCGTTCAAAGGTGCCCCGATCGAGTTGGGCGACGAGCGCGGCGCCGTGCGTGGCCTGGGTGGCGCGCATGGCCTCGTCGATCAGTTGATCGAGGATGGTGGCCGGATCGAGGGTGGAGTTGACGGTCTGGCCGATGCGGTACAGCGTCTCGATGCGTTGATGGCTGCGCCGTTCGGCGTCAAACAGGCGGGCATTGTCGATGGCGACCGCCGTCTGCGCCGCCACGGCTTCCAGCAAGTGCACGTCGTCAAGGTCAAATGCGCCCGATAATTTGTTGATCTGTTCCAGGATGCCGATGATGACGTTATGCGCAAACATCGGCACACAGATCAAATTGCGCGTCCGAAAACCCGATGACGAGTCGATGTGTCCAAAAAAACGCGGATCGGTGGCGGTGTCCAGAATCAGCACCGATTGCTGGTGCTCGGCGACCCAGCCCGCCACGCCCTGGCCGCGTTGGAGCCGTAGACCAACTACATCTTGACTGGCAACACCGGCGGCCTGTCGAAACACCAGTTCGGTATGCGTCTCGTCCAGCAGCGCCACCGAGCACGCTTCGGCACCGACCGCCTGCCGGGTGCGCTCCAGCAGGGTGTTCAGAATTTGATCGAGATCGAG
>JAGOBP010000177.1 GCA_017999195.1 Thermoflexales bacterium | reverse complement strand
GTGGAAGCGCGCCATTCGATCCGCATTGCGGACAGCACCGTATTGGAAGGCGACAGCGGCTCGATCACGGCAGTGTTCACGGTCACACTTGCCCCGACGGGCACGGTGCCCATCTCCGTGACCTACCTCACCACCAATGTCACCGCCGTCGCTGGTTCGGATTATGTGACCACGTCCGGCACGCTGACTTTCAATCCCGGCCAGATCACCAAGACCATCAGCGTCAGTGTGACCGGCGATCTGAATGATGAATTCAACGAAACCTTCCGCGTCGATCTGTTCACCACCGCCGCGCTCGATCTGCTGGACGCGCAGGCCGTTGGCATGATCATCGACAACGACGGTCTCTCGGAACTCTCGATCGCCGATCAAGCGATCACGGAAGGCAACAGCGGCTCGAAGAACATGTCCTTCGTCGTGACGCTGTCGCCGGTCAGCACGTCGCTGGTGACCGTAACCTACGCCACCGTCGCGGGCACGGCCACGCCTAGCAGCGACTTCGCCGCCGCGAATAACACGCTCGTCTTTCAGCCCGGCCAGATCAGCAAGACCCTGTCGATCAGCGTACTCGGTGACTTGCTCGATGAAGGCGTCAGCGAAGCCTTCACGGTGCAGCTCAGCAACCCGATCAATGCCACGCTGGCCGACGGCTCGGCCACGGGCACGATCACCGATGATGATGCGGCACGGGTGTCCTTCGATAGCGGCCCGACGGTGCTGGAAGGCGATAGCGGCTTCACGGCGGGGGCGTTCACCGTCACATTGACGACCGCCGCCAACTTCACCATCACGGTTGATTACAACTTGTCATCGGGCGTGGGCGCGGGCGGTGCAACCGTCGGTGAGGACTTCGTCGCCGCGTCCGGCACGTTGACGTTTACGCCCGGCCTCACCACGCGGACATTCACCGTGCAGATCAGCGGCGATGAGCAGGGGGAAGCCGACGAAATTTTCTACGGCAATCTCAGCAATGCCAGCGTGCCCGTCAACGGCGGTGTCGATTCCGGCCTGATTTTGAACGATGACAATTTCTTGATCTATCTGCCGCTGGTGTTGCGGTAGGGGCGACCCTCGCGGTCGCCCTGGGCGAGGGTAAGCCTTGCCCCTACATCATCATCGCTTTCAAGGGAGGAAGCCATGTTGAATCATTCAGTCGTTCGTCGTGTGCTGAACATTGTATTGAGCCTGTCGATCATCTTCTCACTTGTACCCATCTCGATCAACGCGGCCACGCCCGCGGTGTCAACCGCGCCGCGATTGATCGCCCCGGCCACTGCGGCCCAGCCTGCACCACTGGCGCAATCGTTGAGCATCGCGCGGGTGCAAACCAGTTACACGGCGGGCACGCTCGATGTGATTTTTACGTTGAGCAACAATTTGCCCGTCACCCGCGTGCCCGACGCGCCACCCGCCGCGACCGATGAACAACTGGCAAACTCCTTCGCCAACTTTGATCCACTGCAAGATGCCAACACGTTGCGATCAATTATCGTGACGGCTACGTTAGCCGCCGGGGTCACGTTGATCGCCACCTCGGGCAATGTCACGCAGACCGGCAGCACGTTGACGTGGCAACTACCCGACCTGGCGCCGCAGAGCAGCGCGCAGATCACGTTGACGATTCAGACCCCGGCCGCGGGCGGTGATTTCATAAACCTCGATAATGGCGCACAAGCCAGTGCTTTACGTTGGGGACAAGTCATCAACGCCAACGCCCGATCAGCCAGCATCATCCCGACGGGCCTTGACGCCGCTCACGTCGCTAACACTTCGGCGGCTGATCCCTATGATCCCGAATTGATCTGGTACACGTCAGGCTTCAATCAAGATCCATTAGCGGCGTTTACGGCGGTTCAATCTTTCCGCACCGATCTGTATCAAGGCGCATTGCGCGGCACACGCGGCACATTGTGGGGCGAAGCAGGCAACTCGCTCGATAAAGCCTCGGCCTTGATCGCGACGCTGCGCGCGGCGGGTATTCCCGCGCGTTATCGACATGGCACGTTGAACTCCACACAAGCCAAAGCCTTGATCGCCAGTCTATTCCCAGCGGCGAACGGCGTGGCCGGATATTTGCCAATCGGGACACAGTTGGCCGATCCGGTGAATGATGCGGCTCTCATCGCACTCGCATCCGATCATTGGTGGGTGGAAGCGTACTTGCCCGGCTCCGGTTGGACTGATCTTGATCCGACGTATCCGCAAGCGAGTGTCGGTCAGTCCTTCGCTACCCCGTCGAACGACGGCACCGATCGGGCCGCCGATGTCCCATCGAGTGCGCACCATACGCTGCGCGTGCGCTTGAAGAAAGAACAATACAACTCGTTCCCCGTCGGCGGTGTGACGTTATCGACTTCGTATGTGCTCGATCAACTCTTCAATGTGAGTGACCTGGCGGGCAAGCGGTTGACGCTGGGGCATCTGGTCAGCCAGCAATTGACCGGCGGCGTGTTCTCCAACATCACGCGTGATTACACGCCCTACCTCGGCATCGAAGACAACAATCAAGGGTTTCAAGGCGAATCGTTTCAAGACCTGTTGACCAACTTCCCGCTGGCGACGACATTCGTCACGGCCGAATGGCTTGAGTATGAAATTCATTCGCCCGACGGTCATACCGAGACGTTCACGCGTGAAGTGAAAGACCTCATCGGAGCGGCGACGCGGCGCTTGGGCGGCAGTCCGCAGTTGGCGATGGACACCAGTACCGGGCCGTTTTTTAGGCCCGAAGATGTGTATGTGAACTGGGTGCTGCCTAACGCGGTGCATGACTGGGCGGTGCAGCGCCAGTCGGTGGGCGTGCTGGCGCGCTTGCAGCAAATCGGCGCGACCAATCTGGCTTTGTATGAAATGGAAAATCGCCTGCCGCCCAATACGCAATTGACGGGCGCGGATTTGGACACCTTTTTAGCGGCGCAATCGGCGACGGTGTTTGTGTCTGAATTTATGCTGACCAGCGTGGGCCTTGATTTTGCGCGGCAGGCCGATGCGGCCTTGACGGATATTGAAGACGGCTTGCGCACGCGGCTATATTACGCTTCGCCGCGCGTGTTTACCGTGTCCTCGATCGGTTCGCCCAGCGGCACAGTGACGACCACCGTCGATCTGCGGCACACGTCGGTTGAAGCAGTTGTTTATCCGGGGCAAGCCGCGGCCGTGGAGCAGGTCGCGCAATGGGCTAAGGGCCTGAACGAATCGATTCTGGAAGGCGCGGCGTTGGCGCAAGGGCAGGGCGTGCAGCCGTTGACGACGATGCGCGTCTTCGACGAGATGACGGCGCAGGGTATCGATGCAGCGTTGATTCAACCGAATGAGTACGGCATATTGGATGCCTATGATTTTTCGGATAACGCGCTGGCGCACGTGATCGACGCGCTGCTGGAGGGCAAGCAAGTGCTCATTCCGTCGCGCGCGGTCATGATCGATGGTCAGCCGACCTTCGCGTGGTGGGAGATCGATCCGGTGACGGGCGAGACGATCAGCGTGGGCGAGAATGGCCTGCATCCGTCGGCGTTGGAATACCGGCTGTTGCAAATCGTTGTGGAAGAATTTGTCGAGACGTATGCGGCCGGTGACAATCCGTTTTCCAGCAACATCCCTGAACTGGCTGAAAACGCGCTGGCGATTGGCTTGAAGTTGCGCGGCTATTTCTTCGCGGTGGCCGCAGGCATCAGCGGTGGCAATCGGCCCGAGCGATCTGCTCCATCGACCGCGGGCGCTGAGCAAGCGACGACTTCGTGGCGCAGTTTGCCCGCGTATTTGTGCCCGGTGGCAACGTGCGGCGTGGAGCAGTTCTTTATGAATGCTGCCGCCGATCAGTTGCCCTTGCCCGAAGTCGCGTTTACTTACGGCGAAGCGGCTGTCACTGATGTAGCGATTGCAACCATGACGGCCTCGGCCACAGGCAGCAGCACACCCGCCTTCACGCTGGCGGCGAATCCGAGTGCGTCATCGATCGCGCCCGGTACGACAGCGAATTTTCAAGCGCAAATCACCAGTAATTTCGCGGATGACTTCACGGTGGCCGTCTACGCCCCGATCGGTTGGGCGGCGACCCTAACGACCACCGGGCAGATCAGCGTTCTGCCGGATGAGGGCGTGGCGCCCGGCAACTACACAGTTCAACTCGTGGCGCAATCGAAGGTGCATCCCGAGTTGATCGAGACCGCCACACACACCATTACGATCCAAAACTCGACGAACGCGCAGATTTCGATTTCGCCGGAGCCGAAGATCACGGTGGCGATGGGTCTCGCCGCGATCGATGCCGAAGCGAATGAGACCAACGACGGCGAAGTGGAAGTGCCCGGCGCGGCATACACCATCGTGCTGACCAACACCAGCGCAGCAGTGCGTACCTTCGATGTGACGGTCAGCGGCCCGCCATCCGATTGGCTGATCCTCAATGCCACCCACTCGACCACCGCGACGGTGACACTCGCTGCGGGTGAAGTGACGAAGTTAGGGTTATACGTTTCCCCAGCGAACGGGACACTGCCGCCCGTCAACACCAACTATCCGGTCGATGTCACCGCGACTTCGACGCCGATCAATGTGCAAGCGTCAGCGGTCTTTGTCATGCCGCCGCAGCCCTTCAATCGGATGACGCTTGATCCGGCGAATTTATATTTGCCACCGAATAGCAGCACCTTCGTGAACCTCAACCTCACGAACATCGGTAATGCAGCGGGGAGTTTCGATCTGTCCGCGCACGCACTGCCGATTTCAGGCACGATCAGTGGCCTGCCCGCGTCACAAGCATTGGCCCAGGGCGCGAGCGCGTCCTTGCCGTTGACGTTGACGCTCGGCGCGGCGACACCGGGCGCGACCTTCCCGCTGGTCATCGCGGGGAAGGCCATCAGCAGCACCACCCAGTATGCCACCGCGAATGTGCGCGTGGCCGGGCCGTTCAGCGGCGGCGTGTTCCAGGCGGCGGATCGCTTGAAGTTCTGCCCCCTGAGCGAGCCGCGTCTGTCCGCGACACTAACGACGCTCGCCGTGGCGATGGCGAACCTCGAAGCGTCGTGCGACGCGGGCACGTGCGATGAAGGTCAACGCGGGCAAGCGGTGCTGGCCGCGCAAGATGCCGCGAATTACGCGGGATCATTCTCGCCGCTGGTCACGGCCGATGAAGCCCTGTTGCAAGCGGCGAATTCACTGGCGACGCATACTACGCCCGCCGATGTGGAAATCGATCTGGCCGCGATGCGGGATGCCATCGCGCCGCTGCTGGCCGATCAGTTGTGCGCGCTGAGTGAGCATATGCCGTCCGTGCGCTGGTCAACGGGTTACAGCGCCGCATTGATCGGTCAGTCGCGTGACACCGTGCTGGAAGTGAAGAACCTCGGCACGCTGACGACGACGTATGCGGTGACAGTGGCGCTGCCCACTGGTTCGCAGAGTTTCAACGTGCTGATCAATCCCGGCGCGACGGTAAGTTACACCTACACCTTGAGCAACAGCGTGACGGGGCTGATCAACGTCAACGCGCAAGCGACCGCTGTCGGGCCGGAGGTGGACCTATCGGGTTTGAGTGCGGCCGCGACGACGCGCCTGAATGTGTTGGATCGGTTTGTGCAACTCACGGCTGTTAAGCTCAAGCCCGCTTTTGTCGAAGCGGGCTTAAGTTCCAGCACGATTGCGATTGAAGTGAATAACCTGGCTAATGTGCCGATCGATACCACGGCACGGATCACCATCACGTCGCCCACGAATAGCGTGGCCTATTCGTCCACGCAAGCCCTGCGCGTGATGGGGGCGGTGCAGACCTACAACCTCAACACGATCAACACGTCGGGGTGGGCGATTGGCGTTTACACGGTAACGGTTAATCTGTTGTGCACGAACGATCTGTGCGACGCGCCCAACGCTGTGCCAAATGGTCAAGGTTATGGCTTCCTCACGGTGGGGCAGGGCTTGCAAATCGAGCACGCGGTGTCGCCGGAAGTGGTGACGGCGGGCACGTTCACCGTGACGACCATCATCACGAGCGAGATGACCACGCCCGTGATTCAGCCGCCGGTGGCCCAGCCGCCCTCACCCCTGACCCCTCTCCCACAGGCGAGGGGAAATGCGCCCGCGACTACGTGGGCCATCACCCGCACGGAGAACACCCACGCCGCTATCGTCTACTCTGGCACCTGGACTGTGATTAGCAACGTCATCTCCATCCGCGCCAGCAACGGCGATTACACGTCGATTGCGACGACGGGCGCGACGGCGACTCTGGCCTTCTCCGGCCCGTGGATCAACCTCGGCTTCGCGACGTGGTGGCAAGGCGGTCAGGCCGACATCCTGATCGACGGCATCAACGCAGGGATGGTCGATACTTACAGCGCCGACAACGACGTGATGAATGTCATCTTCGGCAATCTGGGCGCCGGGCCGCACACCGTGACGATTCGCGTGCGCGGCACACGCCACCCCAACGCCACGGGCCAGACCATCGCGCTGGACTATATCGACGTGTGGGACGGCACGGAAATGCCCGCGGGCCGCGTGGAGCAGGACAGCCCGCGCGTGTGGCGCAGCGCCAGTTTCGGCCCGATTACGGACACGGTCGCCAGCGGCGGCACGTACATGAAGGACAGCGGCAGTAGCGATGGGACCGTGTGGTTCCCCTTCACCGGCGACTCGATCAGTTTCATCGGCCATGCCGACTTCCGGCAGCATCGCCTGATCATCTCCATCGACGGCGAAGAGCGCGGCCACTTCAATCTGTACGCGGCCAGCAGCGAACAGCGCGTCATCTCCTTCAACAATCTTGGCCCCGGCCCGCACATCATGCAGGTGCGCCATTACAACGGCGAATTCCACATCGACGCTTTTGAGACGCCGGGCTTCGGGCCGTTCTATCAGCCGCCGGCCCCGCTCGGGTTTACGCGCTACGAAGAGTATCATCCGGCTTTCACGTTCAACGGCTACACCTATCGACAACGCCCGCAGGGTTGGGACGAAAATCTGATCGTGCCCATGATGAGCGACGCCGGTCTTCTGGCGTCTGCCACGACCAGCAACACCGTAAGCCTGACCTTTTACGGCGTGTGGGCCAGCATCGGTTTCCGCCAGCGCTCGGATTCGGGCCGCGCGGAGATTCGGGTCGATGGGGTCAGCGTGGGCACGATCGGTTTGTACAGCGTCACCGAGAGTCTGAAGACGTTCGTGATCGACAACCTGATCACGGGCACGCACACGCTCGACATCGTCGTATTGAATCAACCTGATCCGCCCGGCACGGGCCGCACCATCTACTTCGATTACGTGGACGTGTGGGACGGCTCGCCCGTGTCCGATGGTTTTGTCAACGCCCAACGGCACGCCGCCGATGGCCGCTTGCGCTTCAATGCTGGCGGCGATGATGCAACCGCTTCTGGCGCCATCGAGGGCGACATCTACTATTCGGGTTTGCCCAACAGTTTTGCCACCGTGTGGTATCCCTTCGTGGGTGATGCGTTTACGTTGTACGGTTTCAGCCGCGCCAACGTGACGAGTGCGCGCGTCTATGTGGATGATGTCTTGATCGACACGCCGAGTTTCAGTCATCCGTTTTCGGAACAGCCCATCGCCAAGCACTATGGTGGCTTCAGCGCCGGGCCGCACATCGTGCGCGTGATCAATCAGGCATCGATGCGCATTGACGGCTTCGCATCCAATCCCGATTATCTGGGCGCATATCAGCCGTTCCCTGAATGGTACGAGTCCAATCATTTGGCAGGCGCGTCGTGGTGGGGCGGTGTGCATGTGCCGCCCGCGATTGGCGATCTGGACGGCGACGGCACCGTGGAGATTGTCGTGCCGGCCAGCGTACTC
>JAGOBP010000176.1 GCA_017999195.1 Thermoflexales bacterium | reverse complement strand
GTGTGATCCTGATAATCCGCGCCCGGCCAGCATCATGTGCAGCAACAACTGCGGACGCTACGTTTGCGCCGTGCATGCCATTCCGCGCAAAGGCCCGGGCAGTGCCATGATCTGCCTGTCGTGCGCCGAAGCGCTGGGCCTGCTGGAAAAGCCCAAGCCGCAGCCGATTGTCACACCCATCGTGGACTTCCCGCCGATCGAGCCTAAGCCGCAGCCCGTGGCCGAGCCGATCATAGCGGCGAAACCGGAAGCGCCTGCGCCCGCCGCCAAGGCCGATGAGACGCTGGTCAATGTGCCCGCGCCCGTGCCTGCGCCGATCGTCGAGATTAAGTCCGATTTCGCTGAGACGTTGTTCAGTCAACCGGCTCCCAAAGTCGAAGCCAAGGCCGATGCCACGCTGCCGCCCCAGCCCGCGCCCAAGTTTGATCCCGACGCGACGCTGACGGGCATTGTGCCGCCCGCGCGCCCTGCGCCCACCCAGATCAAACCCTCCATTGTAATCCCGACTGAAGATCAGAGTTCGGCCGCGCGCCGGCTGGTCGATCCGCCGTTGCCGCCTCAGGCGTCAGAGACCATCGTCTCGCAGCGCGGCAATACCTTGCAAGTGCCCAAAGTCGCCGCGCCGCCGCGCCCGCCACAATCGACGAACAGCAGCGTGCCGGTGCGCCCGTCCGCGCGCCCGACCGACGCCCCCATCGATCGTCAAATGCTGATCATGGCCGCCGGTTCAGTGGTGTTGGGGATTGCCGGTTTCGTGATGATTTTGGCCGCGCTGGCTGGCGGCTAGTCGCCCCGCCCCCGATGAATCTCCGCCTCCCGCCGGGCCAGTATCAGCAATCGGCGGGAGGCGGCGCTATTTCAGCGGCGCTGTTCCTATGACCATTTTAATGCCCGACACCACGACGTCATCGAAGATCGGCCGCACGCTGAAGAAAAATTGGCGTGACACGCGCGTCTTATTGCGCGCCTTCAGTCGTCCGATTCTGGTTTTCTTTGCGCTGATTACCGTCTTCGGGCTGGCCTACTGGCAGTTGTCACTGTGGGCGGGCGTGCAAGATCCGCCATCGGCCGTGGAGGCCGTCTTCTTGATCTTGGCGATGATCTTCTTGCAAGCCAATGTGCCGTTCCCGGACCCGTGGTATTTGCAGATCTTTTTCTTTGTCATGCCCGTCATCGGACTGGCGTGGCTGGGCGCGGGTGCGGCCAATCTGGGCGTCAGGCTATTCAATCGATCCGCGCGCGGGCAGGAGTGGGAGGTCGCTTTGGCCAGTCTTTATTCAGATCACGTGATTGTGTGCGGCGTGGGCAAGTTGGGCTATCGGGTCATTTTGCAGCTGCTCAAGTTTGGGCAGGCCGTCGTGGCGATTGAGCAGGATGAGAAGAAGCCGTTCATTGCGCTGGTACGCCAGTTCGATGTGCCCGTCATCATCGGCGACGCGCGACAGCGCGACGTGTTGAGCAAGGCCGGGCTGGAGCGCGCGACCTCGATCGTGTGCAGCACGCAGGATGATTTGACCAATCTGGACATCGCGCTGGATGCCCGTGAAATGAAGCCCAATATCAAAGTGGTGCTGCGCATGTTCGACGCCGATCTGGCTGAAAAGATCGAACGCGGCTTCGGCATTCACACCGCGTTTAGCGCGTCGGGCCTGGCGGCCCCGGCCTTTGCGGCAGCGGCCACGCGCGCCCACATCGAGTATTCGTTTTACGTTGGCGATACGCTGCTGCACGTGAGCCAGATCACGGTGACGCACGACTCGCCGCTGGCCGGTCTGACGATGGAAGAGGCCGAGCGCAAATTTGACATGACCATCATCATGCACAACACCGGCGAACACATGCACCTGCATCCGCAGTATGACGAACTGATTCACCTCAACGATACGCTGGTGGTATTCGCCACGCTGGAAACGCTGGGCAAAGTCGGCGCCGTCAACCACAATGGGCCGCGCGTCGCCAATCAGAATCTACTCAAGCGGATGTTCAGCCGCCGCTAGGCAATCGGCATGGTGAATGACACAACCGCAGTACAGATTGTCATTGTCGGGCCGTGTGCCAGCGGCAAAACCACGCTGGTGCGCGGCTTGTGGGCGCGCGGCTACGCCGGGGCGCGCGTCGTGGCGCAGGAACATTCGGGCGTGCTGGATTTGTGGAAGATGCGCGGCCAGCCCGATGTGCTGATCTATCTGGACGCCCGCCTGGAAACGATCGCCGCGCGGCAACGCCGGGCCGATTGGACCACCGAGTACCTATCGGAACAGCTGCGCCGTTTGCATAGCGCGTGGCTGGCCTGTGATCTGTATCTCCCCACGGATGATCTCAATCCGCAAGAAGTCTTGGAGCGGGCCAGCAAATTCCTGTCAAATACGACCGAATGATTGCGTCTTCTTTGACAGATGCAAAGGCATAGACTATAATCCCGCCCGTTTGAAGGTCGCGCCGGCCTAATCTGCCGGCGACTTTTTTGTGTGATTCAGGAGCACGCATGTCGCGAAGAAATAACGTCTGGCTGATTATCACGGTGGTGCTGGCCCTGGTGGCTGGCTTCATCGCCCTCACCAACTCGGAGCGCTTGCCCGTCATCGAGCGCGATATCCGAGTCCGCTACGGACTTGACCTTAGTGGTGGTTCACAGGTTTTGCTGGAAGCCACCGATTGCACGGGCAGTGACATCGCGACACGCCTTGAAAATGCGCGCCAGATCATCGAGAAGCGCGTCAACGGTCTGGGTGTGTCCGAGCCGCTGGTGCAGATTCAGGGCGATTGCCGCATCCTGATCGAACTGCCCGCGATTGATAATCCGGCGGATGCGCTGGCGTTGATTCAACAGACCGGCCGCCTGGAATGGACGGATAATGGTCAGGACTTCTATCAAGACGGCCAGATCATCCGCACGACGGGCAATCCTGCGCCCAACGCGGCCGCCTCGGTCACCGAGACGGCGACGTTGTCTGGCACTTTGCCCGTGACGGCCACCGTTCCCGAAAAAGTCTACACGACGATCGTGAATGGCGCGGATCTCGATCCGACCCAGCTGACGGTTCAACTGGGCGGCGTTGGCAACAATGAGCCGCAGGTTAGCTTTGTGCTGCAAGGCGCTTCGGTTCAGACGTTTGCCTCGTACACGGCTAACAATGTGGGCAGCTATGCCTGTATCGTGTTGGACAATGTGGTGCAGTCGTGCCCGCGCATTCAAAGCCAGATTCCCAACGGCCAGGGCGTAATCACGGTCGGGGCTGGCGGCGTTGACGAAGCCAATCGGCTGGTGAACTTGCTGCGCTACGGCGCCTTGCCAGTCGCTTTGCAGGTGGTGCAGAGCCGCACCATCGGCCCGACGCTGGGTGAAGATTCGATCCGCGCGAGTTTGATTGCGGGCATCATCGGGTTGTTGACGGTCGCCCTATTCATGCTCTTGCACTATCGACTGCCCGGCTTGCTGGCCGTCATCGCGCTGTTACTGTATGTCATGACGGTATTCGCCATCTATCGCTTGCTGCCGGTCACATTGACGCTGCCGGGCATTGCGGGTTTCATTTTGTCGGTGGGCGTGGCGGTGGACGCGAACATCTTGATCTTTGAGCGCATGAAAGAAGAATTGCGCGCCGGTCGCCGCCTGGGGATTGCCATCGAGGTCGGCTTTGAACGCGCCTGGCCGTCGATCCGCGACTCGAACATTTCCACGTTGATCACATCGGGGATTTTGTTCTGGTTCGGCAATGCGTTTGGCGCCAGCATCGTCAAAGGCTTTGCGTTGACGCTGGCCATCGGTGTGTTCGTCAGCCTGTTCACCGCCATCCGCGTGACCCGCACGCTGCTGTTGCTGGTGGTGGGCAACCGTGACTTTGAAGAGCGCAAGAAGCTGTTCGGAATTTAGGACGGAGACCAACTATGTGGGATTTTGTCGGTAAACGCTATTGGTGGTTTGGCTTGTCGTTGTTGATTATCGTGCCGGGCCTCGTGGCCCTGATACTGTTCGGGTTTCCGCTCGCCATCGACTTCACGGGTGGTTCGCTGCTGGACATTCGCTTTGATGCCGCCCCGCCGCAAATCGAGCAGATCAAGGCGACGTATGCGCGCTTTGGTTTTGACGATGCCCAGGTGCAAAGTGTCGAGAATAACGGCTTCCAGATTCGCACGAAAGCGATGGAGGATGCCACCAAGAACCAGATCTCAGACGCCATCCGATCGGAATTCGGCGCTTTCACGGAACTGGAATTCGGTTCGGTCAGCGGCACGATCGGTGCAGAAGTGGTGCAGCGCGCTGCGCAGACGGTGGCCATTGCGGCCATCGGGATCATGTTTTATCTGTGGTTTGCCTTCCGGCAGGTGCCGCATGCCTTCCGCTACGGCGTAGCCGCCGTCATCGCCATGTTGCACGACGTGCTGGTGATGATCGGTGCGGCGGCCATCTTTGGCAAAGTGTTCGGCTGGCAAGTCGATTCGCTGTTCCTGACCGCCCTGCTGACGGTGATTGGCTTCTCGGTGCACGACACCATTGTGGTGTTCGACCGCATCCGCGAGAATCTGATCAAGCGCCGCGGCGAAAAATATGATCGCGTCGTCAACTTCAGCATCATGCAGACGCTGGATCGCTCGCTCGCGACGACCCTAACGGTGGTCTTCACCCTGCTGGCGCTGGTGCTGTTTGGCGGCATCACGATCCGGCACTTCGTGCTGATCATGCTCATCGGCATCATCAGCGGTGCGTACTCGTCGATCTTCAACGCCTCGCAAATTCTGGTCGTCTGGGAAAATCGCGAGTGGCGCACGTGGTTCCGCCGCAAGCCGCAAACGGCCGCCGCGTAACGATGACCAATTAACACAGGGGCCGACTGAACAAGTCGGCTCTTTTGTTTTCAAGTTAACGCGGGTAGAATTAATTCACTATGCGCTATCGTATTGAGCCAACACTCTTTCAGAACTATCCCGGCTATGTGCGCGGCCTGATCATCGCGCGCCGCGTGATCAACATCGAGCCGCCCATCGACGAGGTGGCGCGCATGCTGACGGGCGCGCAGAAAACCGTTCGAGATCGGGGCGATCTTGAGCCGGTCTCCGCGCAGCCCAACATCGCGGCGTGGCGCGAAGCCTATCGGGCTTTCGGGGCCAAGCCGACCGATTTCCCCAGCGCGATCGAGTCACTCGTCAAGCGCGTGCGGCGTCAAGATGAGATTCACTACATCAACACGCTGGCCGCGCTAGGCAACAGCGCCTCGCTGCGCTACCTCGTACCAATTGGCGGTCACGCGCTTGATCTGCTGCACGACGACGATGAAATCGTGTTAGGCTACGCGACGGGGCAAGAAGAATTTTTGCCGCTCAACGGCGGCCCGATCGAGCACCCGGTCCCCGGCGAGATCATCTTTTACGTGACGTCGCCGTCGCGGGCCGTGCCGCAAGTGATGACACGCCGCTGGACGTGGCGGCAGGGCGACTTCACCAAATTACAGCGCACCACCTCGGCGGTCGTCATCAACGTCGATGGTCTGCCGCCGACGACGCGCGCCGACGTGGACACCATCACCGCGGATGTTGCCACGCTGGTGGGTCTGTATTGCGGCGGCGCCAGCGTTGAAGTGAAGGTCTTGAGCGAAGAAAATCCATTGGTTGAACTATAAGCAGATTGAACAGCGTGGTACGTGATGCGTGATGCGTGTTGTGTCACGCACCACGCACTACGTTAGAGGATAATCATGCGAGCACTGGTCGTTGATAATGGGTTGCGCTTAGAGAGCAACTATCCCACCCCCGTCCCGCCAACCGGCGAAGCCCTGGTGCGCGTGCTGCGCGCCGGTGTGTGCAACACCGATCTGGAACTGATCAAAGGCTATATGAATTTCAAGGGTGTGCCCGGCCACGAATTTGTGGGCGTGGTCGAAGAGGCCGTCGGGCGCGAGGACTTAATCGGGCGCAGAGTGGCCGGTGAGATCAACGCAGCGTGCGGCGTGTGCGAGACGTGCCGCGCTAATCGACCCACACATTGCCCCAATCGCACAACGCTCGGCATCGATCGACGCGGCGGCACGTTTGCCGAGTACGTCGTATTGCCCTTTGAGAATCTACACCCCGTGCCCGATTCGATTACGGATGATCAAGCCGTGTTCATCGAGCCGCTGGCGGCGGCCTGTGAGATTCCCGATCAGGTGGACATCCGCCCGACGGATCGTGTGGCCGTGATCGGTGATGGCAAGTTGGGGCTATTGTGCGCGCAGGTGGTGGCTTTGTCGGGTTGCGATCTGATCGTGGTGGGACGGCATGCGGATAAATTGGCCGTGCTGGAACAACGCGGCATCTGCACCACGACGGATGTGGCTTCGATCAAACCGGCGTCGCTGGACATCATCATCGAAGCGACGGGCACACCCAGCGGCTACGCGGCCGCGCGCCGATTGGTGCGCCCGCGCGGCACCATCGTGTTGAAGTCAACGTATCATGGCGCACTCACCGTCGATCTGACGATGGTCGTAGTGGACGAAGTGACCCTCATCGGGTCGCGCTGCGGGCCGTTTCCGCCGTCGATCCGGCTATTGGCGAATCACCAGATCGATGTGGAGCCGCTGATTCAGGCGCGCTATGCGCTGGCTGACGGCGTGGCCGCCTTCGAACACGCGGCGCAAAAAGGCACGTTGAAGGTGATTGTGGAAATGTAGTCGCGTGGTCGATTAGTCAACTGGTAATTGGTTGACTGGTCACTGGTTGACCGATTACCGATTGACCAATTACCTCTCACCGGCGATTACGCTGCCCCAACGTCCAACCCACGACGATGGCGGCAACAAACATCAACAGGCCGCCGATCACAAAGCCGATGGGAACGTCATCGGTGGTGGCGACTGGCGCGGCCTGAGCCGCTGCGGGCGCGCGACCGGGCGTAGCGGTAGGCACGCTTATTGTCTGGCCCGCCGCCGCCTTGGCCGCATTGGGCAGCGACAGCGCGATCTTCACCGGCGTATTGGTCGGCACGGGCGTCTCGGTTGAGGTGGGCGTCGGCGTGGGCGTGTCCGTCGGCGTGATGGTGGGCGTCGGCGTGGGTGTATCCGTCGGCGTAGGCGTAAACGTCGGCGTGTTGGTGGGCGTATTCGTCGGCGTGTTGGTCGGCGTGGGCGTGACGGTTGGCGTATTGGTGGGCGTGGGCGTGTTCGTCGGGACCGGGGTCTCGGTCGGGACTAAGACGTAATTGCCCGCCGTCGCTCGATACGTATCCGCCAGTTCTTTCGACAAATTCAGGTACTGATCGCCATAGGTCACGCTGGGTTCGATCATCGTACCTTCCGGCCATTCGTTAAACGACGTAATCACGGCCCAATCGGAATTGGCCTGCGTGACGCCCAGAAACGATGCGCGGAAGTAGTCGCCATCGGCGCGGGCGCGCACAAACGTACCCGAGCGGCCCTTCACCAACCGATCGTCCCAGCCCGGCATCGCCGTGCCCACGAAGTATTTGAACGAGCCTAGTTCGATGGCCTTTTCGCGCACGCGCTTGCTCCACGTAACCACCGTGCCGCGCGGATCGGCCGACCAGGCGATGTTGTACAGGTGATGGCCGTCGAAGACGCGCAGATAGTCCAGGTTGGTGCCTTCGCTGATCCAGATCGAGCGATGCAATGGATCGACGGCTTCGCGGATGGCCGCCCAGGCGTCGACACTGAAGCGCGAATTTTGCCAGAAGAAGATGACGGGCTTGCCGTTGACCTTTAGATACGCGCCGTGATTCGCGTGCGTGGCCAAGAGCGTGGCCAGCGCATTCTGAACATCATCGCGGCTCTTGAACAAGGGGCCGCTCGTTTCAAAATCGACGGCGGCACGGAAGCCTTTAGCT
>JAGOBP010000175.1 GCA_017999195.1 Thermoflexales bacterium | reverse complement strand
ACCCTGCTCTATGCGCGCCTGGAGAGTTTCCGCAGTTTGAATCTGGACGACCGCCCGGTGTATACCGGAACAGTCGTCTGGTCGCAGGGTGGACATCAACTGAACCTGGACCTCAAACCGGACGACATCAAGGTGCAAAAACTGGCCGGTGTTAACTGGGCGCCGTACCGCTATAAGGATAGCAAATGGCAGGCCTTTCCCCTGGAGCAGTATTGGGACGAACTGAAAGACCGCTACACCAAAGCCTTTAGCCAGGAATATAGCACGGAAGAAAAACCCGACGAACTGCGCGGCGGCGCGGTGGTCATGGGCCAGCTCTATTACCTCTCGCTTTACGGCGGCGCCAGCAATACGGTTCAGATTGGCGCAGACATTATGAGCGCCAAATACCAGGCCTACGACAAGCCGCTGGGGGCGTCCATCGCCAAAGGCACCGGGCTGGCCGTGCTGTGGCTGGTGAATAATGTGCTGGTCGTCAACAATGCGTTTTTCAGCCGCACCCAATTCTTGCGCACCTTGCAACAACTCATGTCCAAGGAGAAATTCTTCGGCTCGCAGGCCAGTGTGCTGAGCAGCCAGGGCGTAATCGCCAAAGGCGCCAAGTATCTCTTCACAAAATTCAGATCATGGGGCTGGGCCAAAGGCTTAAGCGTCGGCCTGTTAGGGGCCGTGCTGCTGGCCGGGGTCGTGATTGCCGTCGTGTTTTTGGTCAAGTATTACATGGCCGGTAATAAAGTGGCGACCGTTTTTGCCACGGCTATCGCGGGGGCGCTGCTCACCTATCTCATGGTGATCGGGCCGATTCTACAGATGATCAACGTCTCCCGCGGATTGGCCAGCATGTACCACCTGACGCGCACCGCCGCGCTGGCCCGGACGATGACCATGTCGTCGGAGTTCATCGGCGCGATGCGGCGTGTGGCCATCGTCGGGCTAATCCTGTCCATTGGGGTGGCGTGGGGCGTCTTTATCTGGGCCGTGTCTACCGGCAAGGTCACGCCCGGCAGCGTCTCGTTCGATCTATTGTTAGCGCAGACCATCGCAGCCTGCATCGTGGCTCTCGTTTTGTTTGTCATATCGCTGACCATCATCGGCACCATCATCACCTCCATCTTGACGGTCATCGACATCTGCCTGATGGTGGCCGGGGTGAGTTGGACGTTTACGGGCAAGATCACCGACGCGGTGACCAAGTTCCTCTTCTCCTATGAATTGGCGATTGATGCCCAACGCGATGATCTGGTGAAAATGGGGCCGTTGGACATTCAACTGGTTCACCCGGAAAACGGCGCAGCCGCCGGTCTGCAACTGGAATTTGCCACGACCATCACCAACACGATTGTCCACCTGAACCCCAAAGACCCGCGCACCATTGCCTTCCTGTGGATGTACACCGAGGACCAACTGCGCGGCACCAGCTTTGAATACAGCCTGAATCCTGCTGGCCGCAGCCTGTCCGTCGGGTTGGGAGATTCCAGCGGCTGGCATGTCAGTTACGATCATACGTATTTATCCCATGACATGTATCGCGCCTGGAAAGTCGAAGATGTTTCGGCGGCGACCGGCCTGGATCAAGCCGGTCTCAATCAAAGCGTGGGACTGGTCCTGTCCACCGGCTACGCCCTGCCCGGCACCGAGTGCTGGACGATTCCGCTGTTCATCGGCTTCTTCGGCTCGCCCCTCTTCTTCTGCTTCCCAAAAGCGATCGAAGGCTCCACCACCGCCGATATTGGCGCGCATGTCGTCATGGATGTCTTCCCCAAAACGCTGAATGAATTCGTGCAGACCAGCCAGTGGGCAGACGCCCTCCTCTTCAAAGACACCGACGGCGACGGCCTGCTGGCGAAAGCGTACGGCGGCAACGACCCCGACGACACCCGCTGGGACACCGACAACGATGGCTTATCCGACGGCTGGGAAATGAACCAGAGCAGTCGCCGCGCCGACAAGGGCGGCTCGTTCTATGATGCGCTCAAAGCCGACACCGACGGCGACGGCCTCTCGGACTACACCGAGATGATCTGGGGCACCGACCCCAATGGCGCGGACAGCGACCAGGACGGCATCAGCGATGCGAGCGAAGTGCAAGGTTTTCTCTTCCACTATGTCACGCCCGCCGGGGCCGAGAAGGTCACTCGGATCTACACCGATCCGCTCAATGCCGATGTGGACAATGACGGCATGGACGACCTGTTCGAGCGCACGCTAAACACGTCGTGCGATAACGAAAGCGATGCGGCCAAGCGCCAGCAGTGCTATCGCGACAATCCCTACAACCCGAACGTCTGGAACACCAACCCGATCGGTGTGTTCACCGAAGTCGGCGACCCCGATGCGGTAGTGCGCCCCGGCCAGACGTTTGTGTACTCGACCACCGTCCAGAACAACGTCAAAGCGGGCACCTCGTTGTGGGTACGCGGTGATACGCAACTCACGCTCAATCGGATCAGCGGCTATCCGCTGTCGATGAATTACGATATTCCCAAAGACAAGACACAATCTGTCTACTCTGATCTGACGGTGAACACGGGCGCGGGCAACCAGCAGGTCGATCTGACCACCGCCGTGCATTCGCAACTGCATACGCCGTCCAATTGGGGCTGGGACACGCCGCAGATCAACAAGACCACCATCGTCACCGCACCGATGGCGCTGTCGGCGCTGCCGGTCAAAGGCTGGAGCACGGCGTATGCGGCCCTGAGCCTGGCCAATCACATCGCGCGTGTCTACACGGCCACGGCCGAAGGGGTAGCAGGCGCGGGCGTGGACCTCTTTGGTGGCGGCAATTTGCAATCAACCGCCCTGCCGCAACTGGCCTGCAATTCCAGCGGGACGTGTTTGGCCGTCGGCGCTTTCCGCAACACCAGCAGCGGGTCATATTCCTTCCTGTGGCGCACGGTCGCGCCCAGCCTGACATTGGGCACGCTGCACACGATATCGGCGACCACGATCACAGCCGCGGATGTCGCCAGTGACGGCGGCAACTTCCTGCTGATGTGGAGTCAGGGGCCGACCGCCACCCGGCAACTCAACGTGCTGCACGTGCAGGCCGATGGCAACCCGGCTGGTGCGGCGCTGACCGTGGAGACATCCGCCAACCTCAACGAACCCGATCTGGCCTTTATCGGCAATCAGTATCAATCGGTTTGGGAGCGTGACGGCGACATCTACACGGCGTACATCACCGGCACGACCATCTCCACACCCGCGGCAGTATCGGCCACGAGCGCGGTTGAAGACACGCCGCGCCTCGGCTACGATGCGTTGAGCGATAAGGTGCTGGTGGTCTATCAGAGCGCCAATGCCAACTTGCGCGGTCGCATTGTGGACGCCGCCAGCACCTCGGCTGAGATCAATCTGGGCGGCATCAACAGCAGTCTGTGGTCTCACGCCGTGCAAGGCGACCCCGTCAACGGCGGGTGGGTCGTCGATTGGGGACAGGTCGGTCAGCCGGCCATCTACTATCAGGGCGTGGGCATGGATGGCGGCCTGCGCGGCAATCGGCAAGAGTTCAAGCCGGGCGGTAACACTCGTTCCCTTGATCTCACCACAAGCCGACCGCGCTTAAGTTTGCAACTTCATTTCGAAGAAGGCTCCGGGGCCACCACCTTTGCCGATAGTTCCGGCTTCGACCATAACGGTACGTGTTCCGGTGCGGCCTGTCCGCTGTCCGGTCAGTCAGGCAAGCAAGGCAGCGCGGTCGTGTTCAATGGCACCAGCACCGAAATCCGCGCGCAGAAAGTCTCGCCGTCCAATACGGCCTACGGCGTCACGTTCTGGTTCAGGCCCAACAACTGCCCGCGCAATTACTGGAACCATGCCACCTGCGGCCTCTACTCGGTGGACAATGGGCAGAGCCTGGGTGCCGCGGATGAAAACCGCGACAGTTACCATGACCGCGACCTCTATATCAAAGACGGCAATGTCTGCGCGCGCTTGGGGAGCGAAACCATCTGTTCCTCTAACCAGGCCTACTCCGATAATAACTGGCACTTTGTGGCGCACACCTATGGCGGCAGCGTCGGCGGGCAACGCTTGTATGTAGACGGCGAATTGCGGGCCTCTGGCAACCAGACCTCCTCCAGTGTGTCAGGGAGTCTGTTCGTGCGTGTCGGGCGCACCTCTCACCCCACTTACGACGAGTATGCTTGCACCGACGACTTGGGCCGGGCGACGGCCTGTACCTATAGCAAACCGTGGTTCCCGGGCACGATTGACGAGGTCACGGTCTATCCGCGCGGCCTCTCGCAACGCGAGATCAAAGACGCCATGCGCAGTCCGCTGGCCGTCTACCCCTTCGATGAAACCCGCGGCGCGACCACGTTCAATCAGGCGGCGGGCGGCGGTGGCGGCGCGGGCCGATGCAGCGGCAGTCAATGCCCCGCCGCTGGCGTCACCGGTCAGGCCTACAACGCCGTTCAGTTTGACGGCAGCAACGATATGATCACCGGCACCACGGTGTCGCTGGTCAACTCGTCGTTCACCATCGCCTTCTGGGCCAAACGCGACTGGACAGGCCGCAACGAATACTTTGTCGGCCAGGGGCAAGGCAGCACGTCAACCCCCTATCAAGACCTGTACCTGGGCTTCTGGAGCAACGACAAATTCATCTGCGCCTTCGACACCAGTCATTACCTGGTCACGACCGGCGTCTACACCGATACTGCGAACTGGCATCAGTGGGCGTGTACCTATGACGCCTCAAACAAACAGCGCGCCATCTATTACGATGGCAGCCTCGTCATCACCAATACCTCCGCGGTCAACTATCAAGGTTCCGGCTCGCTGCTCATCGGTCAGGCGCGCTGGGGCAGCAATCTGCGCGGGCGGCTGGATGAACTGGGCGTGTGGGCCGAGGCGCTGTCGGCCGCCGAGATTCAGACGCTCTATCAAAAGGTCAAAGCGCTGGACGACTCCAGCGCCGAGGTGCTGCTGCCGCGCACCCAGCAGGCAACCAACACCGTCACCCTCAGCCGCGCGACACTGCGCGAAACGACCACGCTGCTGGGCAAGAGCAATCAAGAGGTGAAGGATAGTGTCACCATTGATGCGCAACTGCCCACCTGTCAGATCACGTCGCTGACCGACAACCAGCACATTCCCTACACCGGCACGCTGGTCATCGGCGGCCAGTCGCGCGATAACACGTTTGTGACGCAAGTGGACGTGCAGGTAGACAGCGGTGCCTGGGAAAAGGCTGACGGCGTTGAAGCCTGGTCCTATAGTTGGGATACGAGCGTATTCGGAGAAGGCAACCACACGCTTCGCTGCCGCGCCACCGATGCCGGCGGCAACGTGCAAAACCCGACCGCGATCACCGTCCTGATCGATCGCACCGCGCCCATCATCACCGAGGCCAATACCCCCCAGCAGGCCCATCTGAACAGTCAGGGCCAGTGGGTGGTGCCACTGGACGGTCTGGTGGACGATGCCACCACCGGCGCGGTCGAAGTCTTGCTCGAAGGTCGCAGCGCCGAGGTCTCGGGCTACGGCTGGCAGAGCGCGGAGTTCAGCCCCACCGTCCGCACGGACTGGAGCCTGGAATACATCCTGCCGTCCCTGGGCGATCAGACCCGCGTCATCGCCAATCCCACCGGCGTGTACACGCTCGACATCCGCGCGGCCGACGCTCTGGGCAACCTGCGGCCAGCGGCCTCTTACAAAGTCTTCCAACTGGATAACACTGCACCTGTCGCCGACTTGCGCTACACCGGCCCGAACACAAACGTCATCACCAACACAGCGGTTGTCTTGTCCGGTGTCATCACTGACGCTGGCGCGGTCGCCAGCGGCGTGAACCGCCTGCTGCTCACCTTCAACCCCATCGAGCGGCGCGATGCCATGTCCGGCGCGGCGCTATGGATGAGCCTCGGCGGTCTGGCGGAAAACCAGACCTTCATCGACAACATCCACAACAACAACGGCCATTGCCAGGGCGAAACCTGCCCCACTCAACAGAGCGGCCTGCTCTTCGACGGCGCAGACGATGTCGTGCAAGTGGCCGCCTCGGAAGACCTGCAACTGAACGACGGCGCCTTCACGTTGTCGGCCTGGGTCGAGCCGTGGCTGGACTCGGGGGCGCAGGGCGTCATCGGCGCGCAGACGTCCGACGGGCGGTTCTATCCCAGCCTGTGGGTGGTCAAGACATCCGACGGGCAGGAGGTGCGCGTCGGGTTCACCGACACCGACGGCGTGTTCCATCAACTGCAAGCGGCTGGCCTAAACAACTATGCCTGGAACCACATCGCCGCGACCTTCGACGGAGCGACGCTGCGCCTGTTCAGCAACGGCTACGAACAGGGCAGCACCACGGCCTTCTCCGGCACACAGCCGATCACCGACGTCACGCCGATCACCTTGGGGCGTGTGGATACGTATTTCCGCGGTCATCTGCGCGATGCGGCGATCTATCCGCGCGCGCTGGAACCCGACGAAGTGATCGCGCTTTCTCAATCGGGCCGGTCGGTTGGCCGGTGGGCGACGCTGGCGCAATCGGGACCGGGGGTCATCTCCACCACCTGGACGCTGACTGTCCCGGCTGATCTGGAAGACTTCTACGCCATCCATCTGCAAGGCGAAGATGCGCTCGGTAATTTCAACCACGACCCCAACACTTGGACCGTCTGGGAAGGGGCGGTTGATACCAAAGCCCCGCGCGCCAATCCGTACAAGAGTTCGGCAGGCTCGACGTTTGTGCGCACCACCGACATCGTCTGTGACGTGTCGGATATGAACCTGGACGGGGATTCGTTTAGCGGCTGTCCGCTCCCGGACAGCCTGTGGCAGCGCACCTACTATCACCAGGTTTCGCCGTGGTATGCGCGCGTCACCACCGACACCGAACGGCTGTATCGCATCTACGCGGCCGGACGCGTTAATACGTTTGTCCCGGCGGTGACCAACCATGCGTGCGATGTCGCCGAACACTGCACCACCACGACCTATCCCGCGACCGGTGCGTTAGCCCCGCTGGAGTTGTCGCCCGCTGGCGCGCAAGCGGTGTCGGTCGATTCCGCCGTCGTGACTCCGATCAGCGGACTGGTGTTCTCGACAACGACGCCGTTCAGCGTACAAGGCACGGCCCAGGCCGATAGTTATCTGAAGACGCTGACGGTTACGGTCAATGGCGTACCTTTCTATACGACGGGCTGGCCTGTATGGCCGACGCCGGGTTCGGTCACGCAGACCAACTGGAGCACACTCTACACGCCGGTTGCGGAAGGACGCTACACTTTCCTCTCCACCGCGACAGACTGGGCTGGCCATGTGCAGACCACCACTTACCCCATCACCGTCACCGTCGATCTGCTGCCGCCTCTGCCGCCGACGTTCAATACGGTGGTCATAACCACCGCGCAGCGCGTTTATCAGGGCACAACCGCGCTTACGGGGGTGGCAACCGACACGATCGGGGTGGAGCGCGTTCAGGTGAACCTCAACCATCAAGGTTGGAATAACGCTTCGCTCGTTGGGACGGCGTGGCGTTACCTGTGGCGTATCGCCGATACTGATCCAGACGGCGTGTCCTATCCCGTCACGGCCCGGGTCATCGACATCGCCGGTCACACCACAGCCACAACCGCCACGCTGCTGGTCGATCTGAAATCACCCGCGCCGGTCACGCTGACGCTTACTTATCAAGATGCTTTGACCGGCACGCATCCGATCGCGCCGCATCAAACCATCACCGATGGCAACACGCTCATCGTCGGGTGGACGCCAGGCAGCGATGGCAGCGGCCTCGCCGGTTACTGGGTGGGCTGGAATACAAGTCCAACTTCCACGCTGGGAACGGTCTTTATTCCGGCGGGAACGGTCTACAGTTATACGCAGGTCATCAG
>JAGOBP010000174.1 GCA_017999195.1 Thermoflexales bacterium | reverse complement strand
AGTGTCAACCTGGAGACCTTCTTGCAGTTCAACGGCGGTCCCAATCAGAACTGGACGATCTCCAATCTGCGCATCGTTGACTTTGACTTGAGCATGGGCTTCTACAACGGCGCTGGCGGCGTGACGGCCTTCAACAACACCGTTATCACCAACAACTACATCCTGATCGCCACAGATCTCAACGCCGTGGCCGCTCCCCTCGATCCAAATCAGAACATCGGCCTTCATTTTTCGCATGGGGCCAATCAGCAGATCACATATAACACCTTCGACATTCCCGGCGACGGCGTCAGCGATCCGAGCGCGCCAAGCGATTGGTGGACGTATGGTGTGGCCGGCGGCGCGAACTTCTCATCGAATATCGTGATGCAGTCAAACACCAGCGGTGGGAATGTCTACAACGGCTTGCTGATCGATCACAATACCGTGCGGGTCTTGAATGCCCAATCGGCCAATCCCGCACGCATCATCGGCTTCTGGGAAAACGGCCATGCCCACAGCAGCAACATCACGGTCAGCAACAACCAATTTGTAAACCTGGCAGCGGGCAATAACCCGGCGCTGAATCGCCAGATTGCGTTCCGGCCCTCGTCCCATTCCAGCGCAACTACGCAGGTTACATACACCAGCAACACGGTACGCGGCGCCGGCCTGGCCTTTGGCCCGATGGATGTCAGCGCGGGTGTGCTACCGGTGCAGATTACGGGCAGCCTGCTAACCGATGTAAACGTGAATTACATCTTGGGTGCCAATGAGAATTTCAACTTCGTCGCCAGCTTGTCATTTGACCCGGCCTCTGCTCGACTGGCCGTGGGCGGCACGACGACGGTTCAGATCAACCTGAGTACGGTGACCAACCTTTACGGCTATCAGTTCGAGGTCAACTACGATCCGGCCAAGGTCAGTGCCTCAGGTGTGTTCGTCAACTCATTCTTCGATACAACGGTCAATGCCTTTGTGGCCTGGAACGCGGATTGCACCGTTTCCGGCGTGTGCAAGTTCTCCGTTACGAAACAGAACCCGGCGGTAGCCATCAATGGTTCAGGTCCGCTCGCCTCGATAGTCTTCACTGGGAACGCTGTGGGTACAACCCCCTTAACCTTCAGCTCAGACATCCTGAGCGATGCAAATGCCGGTGTGATTGCGCACAGCGTCGGCACCGCCACGTTGACAGTCTATGGCTACACCACGGTTAGCGGCAAGGTCAACCTGCAAGGCCGGGCGACGCCGAACGACACCCTCGGCACCGTCACCCTGACCACTGCCGACTTCGCGCCAACTGTGGCGATCATTGCCGCGGATGGTAATTGGTCCGCCAGCGTGCCCGTATTGCAGGGCGGTTCAACGTATCAACTCGACGCCGCGCACTCGCTGTATCTGAGTAATCGACACGCTGGTATAGCGTTGACATCGGGTGTTGCTATGGTGCAGCCACCAACGACCCTCAAGGGCGGTGACGCCAATAACGACGGGGTAATTGACATTCCCGATCTGACATGCATCGCTGGCGACTTCGGTGGTGCTCCAGTCCACTGTGGCCCGTTGCCGACGAGCAGCGACATTACGGCCGATGGCATTGTGAACATCCTCGACCTGGTATTGGCCGGTAGTAACTACGGCTTAACGACACCACGATCGTGGTAATGTCATACAGCGCATCTGGCGCATAACTCACAGCACGGTGGTGCCGCAATCAGCGTTGACTGCGGCACCACCCAACTCTTGAAGTAACCCAATATACGCCAATGACCCATCCTTCCGTGTCCCGATTCTCCTGGTGGTTGTCACTGCTGCTTAGCCTATTACTGACGCCGTCATTCGTGCAGGCCCAGGCGACGCAAGCGGTCACTGTCCGCGTTACTCCGCTCACTGTCGAGGTGCCACTGGGTCAGACCATTGACGTTGCGGTAGAGGTGGGCGCGGTGCAAGATTTATATGGGTTTGATCTTGCGCTGAAATTCGATCCAAACGTGGTCGAAGTCGTCGATGCTGATCCGACTGAAGCCGGGGTACAAACCGCGCTGGGTGTTTTTCTCGATTCGGGTTTTGTCGTTCTGAATGCAGCTGATAACTTGACGGGGACCTTACGTTTCGTAATGACCCAGCTCAACCCTAGCGAACCGAAGAGTGGCACCGGCGCCCTGATCGTCATCCGCTTGCGCGGTAAACAAGTCAGTGACGGCCGGCCACTCACACTCACCGGCGCCCAACTGGCAAGACGGGATGGCACGACCCTGCCGACTAACCTGGTCTCTGGTGTAATCAACGTGATAGGTTCGGGTGGCTCGGCCCCCGTCAGTACGCCCATTCCAACGCAAGGGGCGGGAACGCCGATGCCTGCCGCCACGCCGCTGTCAGTCCCGCCAACTGCACCTGCCGTCAGTGCGCCGTCACAGCCCACGCCTACGCCGATGATGACCAGCCCCTCGGTGACACCCTCGGCGACGCTAGTGCCCCAACCTACAGACCGATCGGTCGCTATCGCCACGGAGATGCTCATCGAGAGCGTCACTCCGCCCGTACCGACCAATCAAGCGCCTAACACCCAATCGGCTACCGCCACACCTCAGGCAACGGCGGCTCAACCAGTCTCAACGGCTGCTGTCGGCACCAACACGCCGGTCGCCGTGGCGGCAGTCAGTGAACCAACCATTACACCGGGCGCTATTCGAGCGGCCATACAAGTGACCGAGCCTGCCGCTTCGGCTAACAGTTCGCCAGAATCTGCCTCTGGGCTGTTGGCCGTGTCGGGGGTCTTGGGCTTAGCAGGCCTTATCACCGTATGGATGGTGACGCGTCGGCGCTCACTTTGATTTGGATGCCACGTCAATTCAGAAACTAGAGGTAGATTGCCATGAAGAATTGCGCACATGATTGGCCCGTGAACCAGGTTATGCACCGGGTTTTGCCCGTAATCACCATTGCCAGTCTGGCTTGTATCCTGGTAATGTCGATCGCCTTTACCCCAGCAGCACTGTTGGCCGCGCCAAATACGGCCGCGCTCGTACGTACTGCGCCCGTGATTGTGACTGCGACGACGCAGGCGCTCAGTGTGCCGGTTGAGATCAGGATTGACGATGTGAACGACCTGTACGGGGCCGACGTTCGACTGACCTTCAATCCCGCGCTGTTGGCTGTTCAAGACGCCAATCCCGGCCAGGCTGGCATTCAGATCGGCTTGGGTCCCTTGCTGACCTCCAGCGGCTACTACGTGGTCTTTAATTCGGCGGATAATCTGTCAGGGACGATTCAACTGGTCATCACGCAACTCAATCCCGCACAACCCATAACTGGCAGTGGGATATTGGCCAACGTGACTTTTGTGCCAGTTGGACTTAGCGGCCTGAGTTCGCTACATTTCACACAGGTCAAACTGGCGACCCGGAGCGGTACGCTGATTCCATCGACGGCTCAAGACGGCTCGATTGTGATTCAGCCGACACCGGCCAATCTAGCCACATCCACCAAGCTGGTCAGCGCCGAGGCGGTCAGCCCGACCGGTCAGTTGACGTATACCCTGGTGCTGGCAAATTCGGGTGAATCCGTCGCCAGCAGTGTCACGCTGACCGACGCCATTCCCGTCGGCGCAACTTATCGGCCAGGCTCGCTCAGCGGGGGTGGCGCGACCTACAACCCCGGCCTAAATCGAATCGAATGGGCTGGAATCGTCTCGGCTGCTAGTTCGGTAACGCTGAGCTACGCGGTAGACGTTAGCGCAACTGTAGGCTCCACGATTATCAACGAGGCGTACGTCTCCGTCAACAGTGTATTGGATCGAGTTTTGACGACGGAAACACCAGTTACCCCGGCGGCCAGTCCTCCGCCTAAGATTCTCTATCTGCCGATAATCAGCAACGGTTTCTGATATTGGTTCGAATCATTCAAGCAAACTGGCCGACTCTGCATAGAGTCGGCCAGTTTTGATAAATAGCGCCACTATTCACCCTGCCCGAGGGGTGAGGCGGAGTTTAGCGAGTGGTTAAGGGCAAATAGACGAAATGTTGATCGGCTATCGTCAGGGTCAGCTGTGCCGGGCGCTGCTCGACTTTGCCACTCGCATCCGCCGCGCGCGCTTTGATCATGTGCAGACCAGGCGTCAGGCGAGCCGCCAGGGTGAAATCTTCGGCGGCTGAATCAAATGCGCCATCAGCCGCTTGGGCGGTCTGCCATTCGCCATCATCGATCTGCACTTCAACGTCAACAATGTGCGGGCCGGGTGCGCCGTTGGTCAGGTACGAGGTCGCTTCACCAGAGATCATTGGATTTGAGCAGCACCCCAGTGTCCCCGCCGTGGTGGTCGTTAGCCAGGTATCAAGGCCGCCATCCACCGGATCGGGCACAATCAGCATTTGAGTTGCCAGCGTTGATGCATTGCCCACACTATTGAGGGCGCGAACATCGAGCCGGTGATTGCCCGTCGATAGATTGGTCAGCGCCAGGGTAAATGCCAGGCTGTTATTGACATCGTTTGTCTTCAAGGCCGGAACGCTCAGCCAGTCGCCGCGATCGAGTTGATAACCGATCGAGACGGTATTGATCGACAGCGCCGGTCGGGTCGATGATGGGTAAGGTTGATCGAAGGCCTGCCCTGTGTAAGTCCACAGATTACCCGATTGAAGGCTGGTCGTTAACGTCAGGGTGGGCGTTGTATCGATCGGATCCAGGATACCATCCGCGTCACTGTCACGCCAACCGATCTGCCCGGCGGCCAACGGATCGATCGCCTGGCTCAAGTACGGGCTAATCCCGCCGCGCATGATGCTGGGCAGGTCTGAAGTGCAGTCGGGACGCTGGCTGTTTTGGTTCTCGATACCCAGATAGCCGGAGGCGGTTGTGCACGGTATGTTCGCGCTTGAGTATTGATCGAGGGCGCGAAAGATATGGCCCACTTCATGGGCGGTGATGGCGTCCATGTAATCAGGCCCGTACCCCCCGTTGTCGTAGGTCATGACGAGAAACGGCCCGCCGACATAGGCGTAAGCGAAGTAGCCGTCGCTGAAGGCGCCGTCAGGATCGCCGCTGCTATTGACCACAAAAATGGTAAACGCCCAGTCGGTGTCGTACTGGCTGCGGAGTTCATTGACGTAGGCCCGGACTCGACTGAGATAACTAGTGGCGGTATAGCCCAGCCGCCCCATCACGTCGCTGATCCACAATCCTTCACTCGTCTGCGCACGATTGATCGGCTCGTAGCCCGTCGTAACCGTTAGCGTGCTGCGCTGATCGATGACAAATGACAAGTGCGCTTCGGGTTGGCGCGCCGCCCACCAATCTAGCCCGGCCTGAACTTTGCTGATCACGTTTTGCTGCTGGCTGGTTGTCCAAGTAGTTTGATCGGGATCGAGCGAGCCATCGCTTTCCACCAACACCAGGCCGACGGCGACGCGGCCAATCATATATTCACTGGTTTGATAAAAACTCGATAGCGTCGTGTTCAGCTGCGTTGCTGACGAGCCAACCCTCAATTCATCTGGCGCTTGAAAGTGACCTTCAAGCAGGACCGGCGCCTGCGCGCTGACTGGCGAGAAGACAAAGCCCGTAGCACCGATTAGTCCGGCCGCGAGGACAATGAGCATCACGCTATGTTTAGAACGAATCGAATGTTTCACGGCGGTCTCACTACTGATTGAAACAGCAACTACTCAAGTTATCGATGTCTTGATCAACTTTAGAGTAGCCGCAATTACCGCCGGGTGCCGTTGGTGTCTCGCTGGCGTTTCGTTGGTTTTTCGTTGGAAAACAATGACAAAGTTGTTCAATTTCAAAAGCGTTGCAAAGCAAGCATCATTGCAATGCCCGCAATCAGTATTGCAAAGCCCAGGTGTTCTTCACCTGATCGCGCCGTGTTTTCGATCAACCGCTCATCGGTGTGCTATCATTGAGCGTAGATCATGGATTTCCTCGAAGGTCTCGTCGAACGCATCACCTACTACAACGCCGAGAACGGCTATACCGTGCTCCGCTTGTCCGCGCGCGGCTACCCCGATCTGGTCAGCGTGGTGGGCAACCTGCCCGAAATCACCCCTGGCGAATCACTGCGGCTGCAAGGCCAATGGCTGAACAACGCGCAGTACGGCAAACAATTCAAAGCCGGAAAGTGCGAGCAAATTTTGCCCGCCACCATTGAAGGTATCAAGAAATATCTAGGCTCCGGCCTGATCAAAGGGGTCGGCCCGGTGACGGCGCAACGCATCGTGAAAAAGTTCGGAGCCGAGACGCTGGACATGCTCGATCGGAACCCGGAGCGAATCCGGGGCGTGTTGGGCATCGGTCCCAAGCGTGCCGAATCCATCGCCCGCGCCTGGGAAGAACAGAAATCCATCAAGCAGGTCATGGTCTTTCTGCAAGGGCACGGCGTCAACACGGGGCTGGCCGTCAAGATTTATAAGCAATACGGCGATGCCGCGATCGATCTGGTGCAGGCCGATCCGTATCGGCTGGCGCACGACATCTACGGCATCGGCTTCAAGACCGCCGATAAGATCGCGCACGATCTGGGCCTGCCGCACGATGCGCCTTCGCGCGTGGCCGCGGGCGTGGTTTACACTCTCAGCACGCTCACCGATCAAGGTCACGTTTTCGCCCCACAAAACAAGCTCATTCATGATGCCGCCGAATTGTTGGCCGTCACGCCCGAACAAGTAACGGCCTCGTTCGCCACGCTGGAACAATCGGAGCAGATTAAGCGCGACGTGATTTACCTGACGAAAGACGAGCGGCGTCAGGCCGAATCGAGCGTAAAGGATGAAGCGGCCGTCTATCTCACGCCGTTTTATCAAGGGGAAGTCAACGTCGCGAAGCGACTGAACACCATCATCGGTTCGCCCCAGGCCCGATTGGCCGATCTGCGCCTCTTAGATTTCCAGGCCGAATTGAACGCGCTTGCGAGCACCGTCTCCAATCGCCCCTTGGCCCGCCTCAGCGATCAGCAGCGCGACGCGATCAAGGCCGCCATCACGCACAAAGTCACGGTGCTGACCGGCGGGCCAGGCACCGGCAAAACCACGACGATGCGCGCCCTGATCGAGTTGTTAGAGAAGCATCACAAACGCTATGCGCTGGCTTCGCCTACGGGCCGCGCGGCCAAACGCCTCAGCCAGGCCACCGATCGTCCCGCCAAGACCATCCATCGTTTGCTGGAGTTTGCGCCCGCCGAAGGCTTCAAGCGGAACGCGCAGAATCCGCTGGAAGTGGACATGCTGATCGTCGATGAAGCCAGCATGCTCGATCTGTTGCTGATGAACAATCTGCTGAAAGCCGTGCCGCCCAACGCGCATCTGCTCCTCGTCGGCGATGTGGATCAGCTGCCCAGCGTGGGCGCGGGCGACGTGCTGCGCGACATCATCGCCAGTGAGCGCGCGGCCGTCATTCGCTTGGACGTGATTTTCCGGCAAGCACAAACGTCGCACATCATCACCAACTCGCATCGCATCAATCAGGGGCAGATGCCGTTCACGCCCAAAGATGCGGATGATTTCTTCCTGTTCGTGAAAGAGGACCCCGACGAGGCCGCCGAGTTGATCGTCGATTTGGTGGCGAACCGCATCCCCGGCAAGTTCGGGCTGAAACCGGCGGATATTCAAGTCCTGTCGCCGATGTATCGCAGCGCCACGGGCGTGACCAACCTCAACGCGCTGCTGCAAGCCAAACTCAATCCGCCGCTGGTCAACAAGGTCGAGCGGAAACTGAGCGGGACGTTGTTTCGAGTGGGCGATCGGGTTTTGCAGACGCGCAACAACTACGACAAGGACGTGTACAACGGTGATTTGGGCTACATCACGGGGATTGATCTGGAGAATCAAACGCTTACGGTCGCGATCGATGATCGCCCGATCGAGTACGAGTGGTC
>JAGOBP010000173.1 GCA_017999195.1 Thermoflexales bacterium | reverse complement strand
CGTATGCGCGCATCGTGGCGGACGTCACCAAAGCCGATCGGTCCTTGCACATCGAACTGGTGCTGATGCTGGAACCGGCCAACACCGAAGACGGCTGGCGTTTTCGCAAGCAGATCAAAATCAACGGATCAATTGTCAAAGGCTCAGGCCTGATCGGGCAGATTGCGGTCGTGATGTTTTTGCCCGACGACGTGGAGATCGTCAGCGGTGGGCCGGGCAATCGACGGCGTTATCTGGATAATGCACTCTCGCAAGTGGATGCGGAATATGTCGAAGCGCTTGATCTCTACGGCGATGTGTTGGTGCGGCGCAATGCGCTATTGAAGCAACTCGCTGAAACGGGCGGCGATCCCGATCAGTTGATCTACTGGGACGATCAACTCGCAAAGTCGGGTGCGCTGATCACGTTGCGACGACAAGCGGCGATTGCGGAGTTGGAAACACTGGCCGATCAGCGGCACCGCACCCTGACGAGCGAGCGGCACAATTTGCACTTGCGTTATCAACCGTCGTTCGGCGCGGATCAACCGCAAGCACCGATCTATCAACGCAGCCTCAATCTCGATCTGCCTACGCAATCGCCGGAAGCCACATTATCTCAGGCAAAAACAGCGTTTCTCAAACAACTGGAAGCCAAACGCCGCGAGGAGTTGGCGCGCGGCACGACGCTGGTCGGCCCGCATCGCGACGAACTGCGTTTCATCGCCGACGAAATTGATCTGGGGACATTTGGATCACGCGGGCAACAGCGCACCGCCGTGCTGGCCTTGAAGTTGGCCGAAGTGCATTGGATGCGGGCCAAGCTGAACGACTGGCCGATTCTGCTGTTGGATGAAGTGATGGCTGAGTTGGATATGAACCGACGTGGCTTTCTATTGAATCAGATCAATGGCGCGCACCAATCGATTCTGACCAGCACCGATCAAGAGATGTTTACGGCGGAGTTTCGCTCACACGCGAAGTTGTTGAAAGTGGTGAAAGGCCGCATCGAATCTTGACAAGATGGCAAAATGAAAAGATGACAAGATGACCTTGTTGTTGAAATCAGCTTGTCATCAAGTCAGCGTGCCATCTTGTCATTCAATCGGCGTCTTGCTCGGAATGCCCACGCGGCGCGGATATTCTTCCGGCGTCTCGACGATTTTCTCAATCACCACCAGATTGCGCTCATCGGGCAAGCCCGGCACAGTCACGGGGATCACGTCGGCGTCCAGGCCGCCCAACAGCAAAATCGCGGTGTCGGCGCGTTCGACTTCTTCTTCGACCTTCTTGGATTTTTGCGCCACTGCCACGCCGCCCACTTTGACCAAAGGCAGCAAATACTCGGCTAATACGGGCAGATCGGCCACGGCGCGCGCCACCGCCACATCATAGTATTCGCGGTGATCAGGGTCTTGCCCTACGTCTTCGGCGCGCGCATTGACGACAAAGACGTTATACACTTTCAGTTCTTTGATCATCGCTTCGAGGAAATCGCACTTTTTGCGCGTGGCTTCTACCAACACCAGCGACACGTCGGGCCGCGCAATCTTAATCGGGAAACCGGGCAAGCCCGCGCCCGCGCCCACATCGATGATGCGTTTGGCCTTGGCCGGAATCGCCCGCATCACGCTGAGGCTGTCCAGAAAATGTTTGATCACGATGTCGCGCGGTTCGATAATCGTGGTCAGGTTGAAGCGCGCGTTCCACTCGATCAGTTGATCGGCGAAGCGTGAAAACCGCTCAAGTTGATCGGGCTTGAGATCAACCCCCAGGTCGTGTGCGCCGGATGCCAGCAGTTGAATATCAATCACGATATAAGTCCAGTTGAGTTGTTTTGGCGAGAGCCACAAACCTGAGTATAATACCTCTCACGCGAATGCGCTATGGCACGCCATTATTCTGGAGGACACATGATCGATCGAAGCATCCACTGGTTTTACGCTGAGCACCAGGTCACCCCCGGCTCGACCGTTGAAAAGATGCGGCAGGATTTGTGGTCATACGGTTTTTACAATGCCTGGCTGACGTTGACCAAGAAAGAGCCGCCCTATGCGGCCAGCGGCCTGTGGGGCGCGGAAAAATTCGAAATTGAATTTGAGCCGCGCAAGTTTCTGATCGTGCGCACGACGAAAGACAATGACTGGCTAAAGGTCGCCTTCACGCGCTCGCTGGGCATGCCGCCGCATTTCTGGTATCAAGAGCGAACCGGCGGCAGCGTCTATGAATGGCGCATGACCGATCGCGAAGACCGCTGGCAGGCGATGCAGGGCCTGCCAGCCTTCAAGAGTCTGAAGCGCCTCTACACTGTGGCCGAAGCGTAAGATTCAACGCCGTGTCTTCAACCCCGCTCCAAACATCGAGCGGGGTTTTTATTTGGCCGCAGCCCTGGCGGGAAAGGGTCAAGGTTTGGTGTGATAGACTTGCCCCAGCTTTCCTGGGGAGGAAAAATCATGCCATCGATGTTGTGGCGAGTAAGCACCATCGTGATGTGGGCGGGGGCGGCGATCGTGATCGCACTGGGGGCGGCGGGCGGTGCAACCACCCGATCGGTCGCCGCCGTCCCGATCGAACCGCGCGACGATCCGGCGCAACTCTCGGCGTCCAGCGCGTTCACCATCGGGCTGGAGTTGGTCAGCAGCGGACTGAGTAGTCCGGTGCATGTGACGCACGCCGGTGATAACAGCGGCCGCCTGTTTGTGATCGAGCAAGCGGGCACCGTGCGCGTGATCAAAAACGGCGCGTTATTGGCCGCGCCGTATCTGAACATTACGCCGCTGGTCTCGTGCTGTTTCGAGCAAGGTCTGTTGAGCATCGCCTTCGATCCCGATTTCCCGGCGACGCGCGCGTTCTATCTCAACTACACCAATCTGGCCGGCAACACCGTTATTGCGCGTTACACGGTAGCGGATGCGGCCGCCGACGTGGCCAACGTCGTCAGCAGCCAGATTATCCTCACGATCGATCAGCCCGAAGGCAATCACAACGGCGGGCAGCTGCAATTTGGTCCCAACGACGATTACCTTTACATCGGCATGGGCGACGGCGGCGGCGCGGGCGATCAACACGGGCCGCTGGGCAATGCGCAAAACCCGGCGGAATTGCTGGGTAAAATGCTGCGCCTGAACGTGCGCGGCGTGCCCACCTACACCATTCCCGCGACGAATCCCTTTACGCAGACGGCGGGCTATCGGCCCGAAATCTGGGCGCTGGGCTTGCGCAATCCGTGGCGTTTCTCGTTCGATCGACTCAATGGTGATTTGTTCATCGGCGATGTGGGGCAGAACTGTTGGGAGGAGATCGATTATCAACCGGGCAACAGCGCGGGCGGACAGAATTATGGCTGGCGTCAAATGGAAGGGCTGCGCCCGTTCAACGTGAATAACTTCAACGACTGCACGCAGACGCCCATCACGCCGCCCGGCTTGACGCTGCCGGTGGCAGTCTATGGTCGTAACCTGGGCGCGGCCGTGTCAGGCGGCTACGTCTATCGCGGACAACACTACCCGCAATTGCAGGGCGTGTATTTTTATGCGGATTACAGCTATGGCAATCTCTGGTCGCTGGAGCAGACCAACCCCGGCGTCTGGACGGACACGCTGCTCCTGGATGCCGGTTTCAACGTCTCGTCCTTCGGTGAAGATCAAAGCGGCGAACTGTATGTGACGGGCCTCAACACAGGCGGCGTCTATCGCGTGATTTCTGCGCCGCAGGTGTCGCCGCCCGATCTCACGACTTCCACCAAGCGCGCGTCCCAGGCCGCGGTCAATCCCGGCGATACGATCACCTACTCGATCGTGTTGCGCAGCACCGGCGGCCCGCTGGCCGCCTCGACGCGCGTAACCGACACACTCCCGGCTGGCTTGAACTACGTGGCGGGATCGTTCGGCGCGACGCTGGGCACGGTTCAGGCCACGCCGCCCGTACTGAAATGGACCGGCGTGATCTCAACGACGCCGGTTGTGACCTTGACCTACGCCGTCACCGTGTCGGCGCCGGGGCCGATCGGGCTGACGAATACCGCCGAGATCGAATTTGACGGCAACTCAGTGACACGCACCGCCGCGATCATCGTTAATGGCGTGAAGTTGTATCTGCCGGTTATCCTTAAACTGTAGCGCTAGGCGTTCGTGCATACCGGCCTCAACCAAACGGTTGAGGCCTTTTTGGTTAGCCCGGCACGACAAAGATTTGACCGTCATTTCACCGGGTGTTCTATGGCGGCCTGGCGCAGGCGTGATATACTCTTATTGCAAATAGTTGCAATAAGTGACTGTTGCAACAGGCGGCTGCCTTGACCGATTCCCAATCCGAACTGGCCACCCACTTACATACGCAGGGCTACCGATTGACGCCGCAGCGGCAGGTGATTCTGGAGGCCGTGCGCCAGGCGGGCGATCATATCACGCCGGAGCAGGTGTACGAGACAGTGCACGCACAACAGCCGGCCATCAGCCGCGCCACCATCTATCGCACGCTGGATTTTCTGTGCGAGCAGCGGCTGGTCACGGCGATGCACTGGGGCGGCCAAACGTACTATGAAATTGCCGGTGAGACGCCCCACCACCACCTGATCTGCCGCATGTGCGGCGGCGTCGCCGAGATCGATCGGGCGTTGATTGATCTCTTGATCGCGGCGACCGCGAAGAAACATCGCTTCATGATCGACATGGATCACATTGCGTTGTTTGGACTGTGCCAACCGTGCGCGAAACAACCTAAACAAACAGCGGTCCGCTCGCCGCGCAGATCTCAATAGCGTCAGGAGGCCAAGATGTTGTATTCACCACCGAAAATGCATATCCCCGATGGCTTTTTGTCCGTGCCCGTATCGATCGTGCTGTGGGCGCTGAGCGTGCTCGTCATTGCGTATGCGCTGCGCCGCGCGAACAAAGACCTGGGTGAAAAACAAGTGCCGTTGATGGGCGTGCTGGCGGCCGCGATTTTTGCCGGACAGATGTTGAACTTTGCGGTGGCGGGCGGCACCTCCGGTCACTTGCTGGGCGCAGCCCTGGCCACGATTTTGCTAGGACCGTGGGCGGCTGTGCTGGTGATGACCACCGTCGTCGGCGTGCAAGCGTTGATCTTTCAAGATGGCGGCTTGCTGGCCATGGGCGGTAACTTGTTTAACATGGCCGTCATCGGCGTGTTCGTGTCATACTTCGTTTATCGTACGCTGCAGCGCCTCAGCGGCGGCCAAAAATGGGGCGTGTTTGTGGGCGGCGGGCTGGCGGCCTGGGCGTCGATCTTTATCGCGGCGCTGGCGGCGGGCCTGCAACTGGCCTTCTCGGGCACGTCGCCGGCCAATCTGGGCGTTCCGGCGATGGGCGGCATTCATGCCATCATCGGCCTCGGCGAAGCACTGATCACGCTGGGGGCGCTGGCCTTCTTGTACGCCACGCGTCGCGACCTGCTGAAGATGGAGGGCACACAAGCGAAGAGCGGCAGCCTGGTCTGGATCGGCGGTCTGGTGATTGCGCTTGTGTTGGCCGTGGCGTCGCCGCTGGCCTCGCAAAATCCCGACGGTCTGGAATGGGTGGCCCAACAGCAAGGCTTCAGCGAAACCGCACAAGCCAATTCATATAACGTCATTCCCGACTACGTGCTGCCGGGCGTCTCTAACGAAGCCGTGGCGACCATCCTGGCCGGTATCGTCGGCGTGATCATCGTGTTTGGCGTGGCGCTGCTGATTGCCTACACCCGCCGCAACCGACATTCAACCGTCAATTAGTGACACCCAATGGGGGACGAACGACCGTCGTTCGTCCCCCGTTCACCATCTGATATGCACATTCATTTTCTCGATCCCTATCGGCCGCGCGTCAGCCTGATTCACCAACTTGATCCGCGCGTAAAGTTGGTGCTGGCGTTGGCCTTCATCCTGACCACCTCGCTCGTGCCATTTGGCGCGTGGCCGATCTATATCTTGCTGTTCACCCTCGCCATATCGATCGTCATCGCGTCTGAACTGGGCGTAAAGTATGTGCTGAAGCGGGCGGCGCTGGCGATTCCGTTCGCGCTGGCGGCCGTGCCGCTGATGTTCACCGTCAACGGCCCGGCGCTGCTCACCATCCCGATCGGGTCGGCCACCTTAACGCTCACGTCCACCGGTCTGGAACGCTTCATCAGCATCGCGCTCAAATCGTGGATTTCCGTGCAGATCGCCATCGTGCTGGCGGCCTCCACGTCGTTTCCCGATCTGTTGGTGGCGATGCGGGCGATCAAGTTGCCGCGTTTACTGGTGGCGATCTTCGGCTTGATGTGGCGCTATCTCTTCGTGCTGGCCGATGAAGTCCTGCGCTTGTTGCGCGCCCGATCGGCCCGCAGCGGCGAACTGGACGGCTACAAAGCGGGCGGCACGCTGACGTGGCGGGCGAAAGTGACGGGCGGCATGGCGGGCAATCTCTTTGTCCGCTCGTTCGAGCGCGGCGATCGCATCTACGCGGCGATGGCGGCGCGCGGCTACGACGGCGAAGTCCGAGCATTGCCGCTGCCACCACTGGCCTCGACGGCGCGGCTGACGTTATTGGGCGGCCTGTTTTTGTTGGCAGCGTTGTTGGCCCTGGCGGTTTTGGTTTGGCGGTAAACAGGCGATCCACGAAGGACGCGAAGGACCACTAAGTTTTTCTTCGTGTTGCTTCGTGACCTTCGTGGATCGTCTTTGGCTTGTGATCCAAATTTAACCTTGCACTAAACGGATAGTTTTATGCATCATACGATTGAGATTGAAAAACTGACCTTTGCTTATCCCGATGGACATCCGGCGCTGCATGAAACATCATTGAGCATCGCGCCCGGCGAGAAAGTGGCGTTGGTTGGCCCGAATGGCGCAGGCAAATCCACGTTGATGCTGCACCTGAACGGCATCCTGATGGGCAAGGGGCTGGTGCGCGTGTGCGGCCTGGAAGTCGGCGAGAAGACGCTGGGCAAGGTGCGCGCAGCAGTGGGCCTGGTCTTTCAGAATCCCGACGATCAACTCTTCTCGCCAACAGTCTTTGACGATGTGGCCTTTGGCCCGATTTATCAGGGCTTGAAGCAGGCCGAAGTGGAGACGCGCGTGATTCACGCGCTGGAGGCCGTGCACATGGTGGATTATGCGCGGCGCGTGTCCCATCACTTGAGCGTGGGCGAAAAGAAGCGCATTGCCATTGCGACGGTGCTCTCGATGAACCCCGAGATTCTGGTGTTGGACGAACCGTCGGCGGGGCTTGATCCGCGCGCGCGCCGCTCGCTGATCAATTTGCTGCGCGAACTGCCGCAAACGATGCTCGTGTCCACGCACGATCTGCCTTTGGCGCGCGAACTGTTTCCACGCACGGTGATCATGGATCACGGCCAAATCGTCGCCGACGGGCCAACAGAATCTTTGCTCAACGATGTGGCTTTGCTGGAAGCACATGGCCTGGAGAAGATGTAGACAATTCGTTCGGTCGCTCTCCGACCGCGTCCGCGCGGTCGGCTGGGGGCGGCGTATGACGCCCGCGAGGACGCGGGCTTGGAGCAATAGATTGCTTCGGGCGCAGCGCGCCCTCGCAATGACGGTTGAGTGCCCTTACAGTTGACGTTCGGAACTTAACCGTTATAATCGGCGTCATTCCAACTGAATGCCCGGTACCGCAGCGGCGGGCCGGGCAATTTGTTTGTCGCACAGAAAACGATAGATATGACCGATAAAGATCCGACCGATCGCTCCTCACAACCGACCACAGGCTGGCGCCAGCAACCGCCGCCCGATCAGCCGACAACGCACATCTCGCAGCCGACGGTGGCGAGCACGCCACAAACATCGGCTCAGCCATCGGCGCGGCCACGGGCCGCAGCCAACGTCCAACCGCCAACGGCCAATACTCAACCGCCGTCGAGCGGCTGGGG
>JAGOBP010000172.1 GCA_017999195.1 Thermoflexales bacterium | reverse complement strand
GTGTTTGATCTGCGGACGGTGATGGGTAGCGATTTACTTTTTCAGGTAATCACTCAAAGTCTATGAATCTTGAATGGCGTGATTTGTGGGCTTTGTATTGCCCTGAATTGAATCGTGATGAGCTTGACCGATGTGTCTGGCTTCAGCAGACACGGGTTAATTGGCTTGGCGATGATAGCGCACCGGTTGAAGTATGCGACTGGCTGGCGCAGTTATATGTGGATGTCGCGGATGAACAGCGGCGCAAGCAGCTGGGGCAGTATTTTACTCCTCCACAAATTGCTCGTTTCATGGCGAGTTTGGTCGATCTGCCATCGACCGATGTTTGGGCGATTGAGCCAGCCGCAGGTCTGGGAATTCTGATTGCCGCGTTGGCAGAGCGGATTGTCAGACAGCCGAAGCCGGGGAAGTGGCACGTAACAGCCTATGAGATCGATGAAATTCTGCGGCCCGCGCTAAATCTGGCGCTTGGTTATGCGCGACATTGGCTGAACCGTTGGGGAATTCAACTCGAATTTGAAGTCAGGTCAAGGGACTTCATTTTGGACAATGCGGCTACCCTGCGCCCGGCGCCTTTGTTGGATTCGATTAGCAATCACGTCGGCCCTGATCTTGTCATCGCGAATCCACCGTATTTTAAGATCGCGAAATCCGACCCGCGCACGGCTGTGATGTCTGAAGTTGTGCATGGACAGCCCAATATTTATATGCTGTTTATGGCCGCCGCTGCCAAACTGTTGCGAACCAACGGGCAAATGGTTTTTATTACGCCACGTAGCTTTTGCTCTGGAACATACTTTAAGCAGTTTCGTAAGTGGTTCTTCCAGAACGTTTGCATAGCGCGCTTGCATGCCTTCACGTCGCGTACTGAAGCATTTTCACGTGATGAAGTGCTGCAGGAAAACGTGATCTTCAAGGCTTGTAAGGCGGGTACTCAAAGTACAACAGTGGATATATCCAGCAGTTATGGAATGTCCGACCTTGAAAACACCATTCTGCGTTCGGTGCCGTTGAACGAGGTCTTGGACATTGATTCGGCTGAAGCGATGTTAAGCATACCGGTTGATCCAGCCGACAGCCAGACGCGACACATTTTCGGCCAATGGTCGAAACGCTTGCGTTCATTGGGCTTGGAGATTTCAACCGGACCTGTGGTCCCTTTTAGGACAGCCGCGCTTGTTGATGAGGGCGATAACATTGCCACCGCGCCGTTAATCTGGGTTCAGCACGTGCAGCGTATGGCAACCACTTGGCCGCTCACGCGCTTTGACAAGCCACAGCGGATTTGTGTCAGCCCAGATACGTTTCCGTTGCTTTTACCCAATCAGAACTATGTTTTGATTCGACGTTTTAGTCCCAAGGAGGATAACAGCCGGATTGTCGCGACGCCATACTTAAAGGGTGATGTGCCGTCAGATTATCTGGGAGTTGAAAATCATGTAAATTACCTCCATCGGCCACATGGTATCTTATCTGAAACAGAAGCAATTGGACTGGCGGCTTTCTTAAATTCTCGCTGGGTCGATCAATATTTTAGAATGTCTAGTGGCAACACGCAGGTGAATGCTGCAGAGCTGCGTGCCTTGCCGCTGCCGTCATTAGAGGCAATTTGTCGGATTGGGCAACGATTGCGAAATGCTGGTAAGCCCAGCTACATTGCACTGCTGAATCAAGTGGTCGGCGAAGAGTTGGAATTGCCTTTGACACACTTAAATGGAGACCATATGCCAAAGATCGAAGAGGCCAAGAATTTACTGAATCTAGCCGGCTTGCCACCGGCACAGCGAAATGAATTGGCGGCTCTGACTCTGCTGGCAGTGGCGAATTTGACTGAAGACGATCCATGGCGTTCCGCTCAACAGCGCAGCATTCGTATCCATGACATGATCGCGTTTGTTGAGAAGAACTTTCACAAACATTACGCTGAGAATACTCGCGAGACGTTTCGTCGTCAGGTGCTGCATCAATTTGAGCAGGCGGGCATTGTTGATCGTAACCCTGAAGACCCGTCTCTGCCTACCAATAGCCCGCGCACGCATTATGCGCTTTCCGAAGCGTTTTTATCTGTTGTACAAAACTATGGAACAAAGACGGGTGAACGTTTGCTAAAGAAATTTATCGGCGAGCAAGGTACATTGGTCGAGGTTTATCAGCAACGTCGCTCTGGAAACATGATTGCGCTGCGAGATGCAACCGGACATGAATACCGTTTATCGCCAGGCAAACACAACCAATTGCAGGTTGCGGTTATGGAGCAATTCGCGCCACGATTTGCGCCGGGAGCCAAGTTGTTGTATCTGGGCGATACAGCCAACAAATCGTTGGTTATGGATTCGGAGGAATTGGCACGTCTTGGTTTTCCCGTGGATAAGCACAGCAAGTTGCCTGACGTAGTTCTCTATCTGCCGAAAAAGCGGTGGTTGTATCTGATAGAGGTTGTTACTTCACATGGGCCGGTTTCGCCTAAAAGATTTCAAGAGTTGGAGAAAATTTTTGATCAAAGCGCGATTGGACGGGTCTACGTTAGCGCATTCCCAGATTTCAAGGAATATATCCGTCACGCGCGTAACATCGCGTGGGAAACTGAAGTGTGGCTGGCAGAAGCGCCAGATCACTTGATCCACCTTAATGGCGATAAATTCATTGGGCCGCGCCAGCCACGTACAAAAAGTCAGTGAAGGCTAAATGCACCCCTTAGCCAAAGTCAAACAATGACCAAAATCCTTGCTATCGAATCCTCCTGTGATGAAACCGCCGCCGCTGTGATCAAAGACGGGCGGCAGATGATGAGCAATGTCGTCGCGACGCAGATCGAGATGCACGCCAAGTACGGCGGCGTGTTCCCGGAGATGGCGTCGCGCATGCACGTCGAGACGATCGTGCCGGTAGTGCGCGAAGCGCTGGAGAAAGCCGAGACGACTTACGATCAACTCGATGCGATTGCGGTGACGTACGGCCCCGGCTTGCCGGGTTCGCTGTTGGTCGGGGTCAATGTCGCTAAAGGCATTGCTTTGGCACGTGGCTTGCCTTTGATCGGGATCAACCATCTGGAAGGCCACATCTATTCGCACTGGCTGCGCGTCCCCGGTGATGCGATGGCGCCCGATGATCTGCAATTCCCGGTGCTGATCTTGATCGTCAGCGGCGGCCATACCGAATTGATCCTGATGCGCGATCATCTGACCTATGAGAAACTCGGCGCGACGGCGGATGATGCATCCGGCGAAGCGTTCGATAAGGTGGCGCGTCTGCTGCAACTGGGCTATCCCGGCGGGCCGAAGATCGAGAAGATCGCCGTGGAAGGCAATCCGCACGCCTTTCGTTTTGCCAAGCCCAAGATTGACGGTGAATTCGCCTTTTCGTTCAGTGGCATCAAGACGGCCGTGCGCCGCCAGGTGGAGCAATACGGGGCTATCGGGCGTGACGGCTCGATCGGGCCGGGTGTGCCGATCAATGATTTGGCCGCGAGTTTTCAACATAGCGTGATCGATCAATTGGTGACCAAGACTATCGCGGCCGCTTCAAAGTATGGAGCGTCGGCCATCTTGCTCAGCGGCGGCGTGTCCGCGAATAAAATGCTGCGCTACGTGATGAAGAGTAAATCGCCGGTGCCCGTGCATTGGACGCCGTTGTGGCTGTGCACAGACAACGCCGCGATGATCGGTGCGGCCGCGCATTGGCGCTTCATCGCCGGACATCGCGCGGGCTGGGATTTGGATATTGACCCGAATTTGAAATTGGTCGAATGACAAGTGATGAGTGACGAGTAAAGACTATGCACTCATCACTCGTTACTCGTCACTTATCAGGAGTTTATCATGCCCGAAGCCGTAATCATCGATGCGGTGCGCACGCCGGTGGGACGTCATGGCGGCGCATTGGCCAGCGTGCGACCAGACGATCTGGCCGCGATCGTGTTGAAGGCGCTGATCGAGCGCACCAAGATTGACCCCGCCATTATCGAAGAAGTGTATTTCGGCTGCGCCAATCAGGCCGGTGAAGACAATCGCAATGTCGCGCGCATGGCGGCGCTGCTGGCGGGTTTTCCGCATGAGGTGCCCGCTGTGACCTTCAATCGCTTGTGTGCGTCATCGCTGGCCGCGATTAACACCGCCGCGCGCGCTATCAAAGTGGGCGATGGCGACGTGTACATTGCAGGCGGCGTGGAAAGCATGAGCCGCGCGCCGTGGTCGTTTCCCAAGAGCACAAGCGCGTTTCCATTTGGCAATGTCACGGCCTTTGATACGGCTTTGGGTTGGCGTTATCCCAACGAGAAAATGCAGACGCTGTTCCCGCTGGAGTCGATGGGCGAAACGGCCGAGAACATCTACGAACGCCAGACCGACATTACCCGCGCGGATCAAGATCGCTTCGCGTTCGAGAGCCAGCTGAAGGCCAAAGCGGCGATCGAATCGGGACGATTCAACGACGAGATCGTGCCGGTGGCGATTCCGCAGCGTAAAGGCGAACCGCTGCTCGTTGCCACCGATGAGCATCCGCGCCCCGAAACGACCCTCGATGGTTTGGCTAAACTCAAGCCCGCTTTCCGCAAGACGGGCACGGTCACGGCGGGCAATGCCTCTGGCTTAAATGATGGCGCATCCGCCGTGTTGTTGATGACGCCTGAACGCGCGCAAGCCCTTAATTTGAAGCCTTTGGCGCGCATTGTGAGCGGCGCGGCCGCCGGCGTCGATCCGCGCGTGATGGGGCTGGGGCCGATTCCGGCCACGCGCAAAGCGTTGCAACGTGCGGGATTGACCATCGATCAGGTCGATTTATTTGAGATCAATGAAGCGTTCGCCGTGCAATCGATCGCGTGTGCGCGCGAACTGGGCATTCCCGCTGACAAGCTCAACGTCAACGGCGGCGCGATTGCGCTGGGGCATCCGCTGGGCTGCTCCGGGGCGCGCATCGTGACGACGCTGGTGCATGAGATGAAGCGCCGCGGTTCGCGCTACGGCCTCGCCACGATGTGCGTGGGTGTGGGGCAGGGCGAAGCCATCATCATTGAAATGACCGATGAAAAATGACAAATGAACTAACGAGGAGATTGAATTGAACGATAAATTACGCGGCGTCATCAAGTTGACGCGCTTCAAGGAATACATCTGGTTTGTGATCGTCACTACGCTGATCGGCGCGGCCACGGCCGGTGGCGAATTTGGCTGGGCGCTGATCGGCGCATTGATTGCGAATGAACTCTCGGTGGGTTTCGCTTTCATGATCAACGACGTGGAAGACGCCGACGACGACGCGCTGAATCCGGCCAAGATCAATCGTAATCCGGTGTCGGCGGGAATCTTGACCAAGCGCGAAGCGAACATCGCGTCGTACCTTACGGCGTTGATCGCGGCCGTGATTTACGCGCTGCTGAGTCCGGCCGCGTTCGTTATTGGCGTGATCAGCCTCATCGTGGGTTGGATCTATTCGTGGGGGCCGGTGCGTCTGAAGTCCAAGCCCATTGTTGATCTGCTCTCACACGTGATGATGCTGGCGGGCTTTCAGTTTCTGACGGGGCACTTCGCTTTCGCCACGCAACTGGGCGGCCCGTGGTTCTTTCCGTTTTTGTTCCTGGTGTCGCTCAGCGGTTACGGTGAGTTGTACAACGAACTCCGCGACTATGAAGGTGATGTGCGCGCCGGCCTGAAGCACACGGCGGCCGTGATCGGTCATCGGGCGGCTACCTACCTGATGAATGGCCTGTTGATTGCGGGCATCATCGGCGCGGTGTATACCATCTTTGTGATGCAACTCGTGCCCTGGTGGGTCATTGGCGTGATTGCAGTGGTTTTTGCCGTGCTGTTCCTGCGCCCGATGTTAGCCGCGCGGCGGGCGGGCACGCACGGCTCGGTCGAGGCGCAAGCGCCGTTTCAGGTGCCTATTCAAGTGGCCGGAGCGATTGCTTTATCGGCGTGGTTTGTCGTCGAGTGGATCACTAAGGCCTGAGCGGCCACTCACTCGTCACGCTCATGTACATCGATCCACGTATCTTTGGACTGATCTGTTTAGTCGCAGGTTTGTTGCTGACCTTTGTTTATCCGCTGGGGCAGCGGCGCGGCAATCACGCCCTTAGCGAGATTCTGCTATTGATCTTGTTCGTGGTCGCGGCCTACGCGCTGATTCCATCGACCTGGGTGCCCAATGATTTGGTTGTGCTGCTGATCGGTTTTGGGTTTGGTTTGGTGGCCGTAATCTATCGGGACATGCGGCGGTTCTTCCGGTTTTTTCGCGGCAAGATTTATCGCATGTCGCATCCGTATTACTGGTATGGCCGCATGGCCCGCCGCAGTCGACGTCGCCGCTCCAACTGAACACGAGGTGTGAGCATGAGTGTGATCTACGCGATCAACGCCGAAGTCAATCCGGTTGATGAACAGACCTGGGATGAATGGCAAACACGGCATCACATGCCTGACGTGCTGAGTCAGCCCGGTTTTCTGCGCGTGACCAAGTACAAGATCGATGCCCCGGCCGACGGCTGGAGTCAATACCTCATCATGTACGAAGTGGCTTCGCGCGAGGCGCTGGACACCTACCTGAATGGTGAAGCCGTCACGCAACTGCGCGCCGATCACTATTCGCGCTTCGGCACCTCGACGCGTTTATCGCGTATGATCCTCACCCCCACCGTTACCGTGGAAAAATCTCAACTCTAATGCGCGCGCTCATTACCGGCGGGACTGGTTTTCTCGGCGCAAACTTAGCCGCAGGTCTGTTGGCTCATGGCTGGGATGTCCGCATTTTGCGGCGCACCACGTCGCCGTTGGCGGCCGTGAATGATCTCAACGTCGAACATGCCATCGGTGATGTCCTTGATTTCGACTCGCTCTTGCCTGCGATGCAAGCCGTTGATGTCGTCTTCAATGTCGCAGCCATTTCCTCGTACTGGCGCAGTCAGACCGCGCTGATCTACAAAGTCAATGTCGATGGCGCGCGTAACGTGTTTGAGGCCGCCGCGCGATCGGGTGTTCGTAAGATCGTGCAGACTAGCAGCGCGGCGGCTGTCGGCCTGGTCAAAAACCGATTGGCCACCGAGGCTGATCGGTTTAACTTGCCGCCCAAGCGCTGGGCTTACGGACACAGCAAGTGGCTGGCCGAAGAACTTGTGCGTGAGCGAGTGGCCGCCGGACAAGACATCACGATGGTGAACCCGACGGGCATCATTGGCCCGCGCGACATCAACTGGATTTCGGGCAGTATTTTGCGCGAAGTCGCACACGGCAAAATCCCGGTGATTCCACAGGGTGGCGTGAATTTCGTGGCGGTGCAAGATGTGGTGCAGGGGCACATCGCGGCGGTAGAAAACGGCCGATCGGGTGAACGCTACATCATCGGCGGCGAGAACCTGACCAATCGACAAACGATCGAACTGGCATGCGAAGTCGTCGGCGTGAAGGCGCCGCGTTTGGCGCAGCCCAAGTGGACCATTCCGATTGCCGCCACCGCGCTCGATCTGGTCACGACCATCGTTGGGCCAAAGTTACCCCTCAGCGGCGAGCAGATGCGCATGACGAATGAATTCTTGTGGTTTGATTCGTCGAAGGCGCAGCGTGAACTGGGCCTGCCCGTGCCCTGCACGCCGGTGCGAACGGCGCTGCAAGAGTGTTATGAGTGGTATAAGGCGAATGGATATTTGTAATGATTAGTAAATGAGTAGATTGGTAGATTAGTGACCTGCTCACCAATTGACTAAGGCTCAATCGGTGAATCAAGGAGCTACCAATATCGCCACGAGTGAGGCCAACAATGCTTTGCCTCGGCAGCGGACATTGTGCACGAACTCAAAGAAGGCTAGATACAAAGGCAGTTTCTCTTGCGAGATGCCGCGATGAGGGCGAAGCCACGAGCGCAATAAGGACCAGAAGCCTTCCAGGG
>JAGOBP010000171.1 GCA_017999195.1 Thermoflexales bacterium | reverse complement strand
GTTCAGGGACAAAGGCTGTATGGCAAAGGCGCTCGGCTCGGGCAGCGCATACAGACCGCCGCGGCTTAACGGCGACGCCCACTGATCGAGGCTGACGGCATACGTGTCCAGTGCGCGGAACAGTTCCAGCGTGTTTCGGTCGGGTTGGTTGGCGAAGTGATAGACGAAGACACGGCGTTGCGATTGCGAGATTTTTTGCAGTAGTTCAACAGCTTGATCGGCGGTGAAGGCAGACGTGATGATCGTCGTCGCCTCGGCGGGCACTGGTAAGGCGGTGAGCGCGGCATCGACAATCACGGCGTCATCGGCCTGGCGCTGCGCTACGCGGAGTTGATCGGCTTTGAGCCAGGCGTTCTCATAGAGCCACGCAAACGGCTGGCTTTGCACGGTCAGTGTCATAACGGGAGACGTGTTGCCAACCCAGTTGTTGACCGTGTCCGGCGTCAACTGAACATCGGAGGCGTTAAAGAGCAGCAAGTCCGATTGAGCAAAACCCTCGACTGTGGCGGGCCACAACGTGCCGGCAAAAAAAGGCGCCGTGCCCACGATGTCGGTGGTCGCAATCGAGCGCGAGGCGATGAGGGGAGCATTCAATTGCCGCGCCACTTCCGCGCTTTCGCCGCCGCCCACCGGCAGGGCCGCACTCGCGCCCGCGTAGCCGCCCAGTAGCGGATTGTAAGCGCGCAGCGTCAACGGCCACACGGCCAGAAATTGTATGGCAGCGACGATCATCAACAGTAGGGGCGCGGCATTCGCGATGAGGCGGCGTTTAACTGGTTTAGGTCCGAATGCCTCGCCCGGGCGCATCAGAAAATCGATCATGAATGCCAAGCCAAACGCGCCGATCACATTCAGCGCTTCCAGCGTGGGCAACACATACCGATCGAGTTTCTTGGCGACCAAGGTCACCATGCCCAGGAACACAATGGCGAAGACCCAGTAAGGCCACATCGCGCGGCGCAGTCGTTGAGCGTGATCGGTACGCGCTCGCGCGATCAGAATCAGCGCAGCCAGCAAACCCAACCACAACACCGGCGTTGATCGAAACGCGGCGACAACCGGATAAAAGGCCGCACCCGGATCACGTTCGCTGTTGCCGAAGAAGAAATTCACCGCGTGCGCGGTTTCACTGTGTTTTTCGGCGGTTTCGGTCAGGCGCTGCAAAGCCTTGAGTGGCGCGGCCCACATCGCCGGATAGAGCGCAATAAAGATGAAGGCCGCGCTGACGCCCCAGATCAAACTCGAGCGGATGACTGTGCCGAACGAGGCGCGTTTATGAAACGCATCGAGCGCGATCACCAGACCGGCGGTGGGGACTAACACAATCGCGGGCGATTTGCTCAACATCGCCAGCCCGGCCAGCACACCGGAAAGCACGAGCCAACCCTCACCCGGCGCTGCGCGCCACCCTCTCCCTAGCAGGGAGAGGGGTTGGGGTGAGGGTCGATTCAAACCCACACTCAGCGCCGCCAACGATGCGAGGCTGAACGTCATCAGCAGCGAATCAACATGCAGGATGCCGCCCAACGCCACCGCAAACGGATCAAGCGCCACAAGCGCAGCAGCCAGAAACGCTGCCCGTCGATCAACCACGCGGCTTAGCAACCAGAACAGCAGCACCAGATTGAGCGAAGTAACAAGGATGACGGGCCACCGCATCGGCGTGAGGAACTGCGCCAGGTAGCGCATCGCTTCAGCATTTTGGGGCGCGAATTCAGGCAAAGCACCAGGCACGGGCGCGGCGGGATTGAAGACCCGTTGCAAAGTCAGGCCTAACGAGCCAAGCCACATCGTCGTGACGCCGGGATGACCCGCTTGAACGGTCGAAGCGAGGTCGCCTTGCGACAGCGCCTGCGAAAAACGGATCGAGCGCTCGACCCAGTGCAGCTCATCGGGCGTGACGTAGCGATCGAGCGCGCCCAGGCGCGCCAATAGTGCGAGCAAAAAAATCAAGCCGCACTGCAATAGAAACGACAGCGGGACGGAGCGGCGGAGAGAATGAGAGACCTTCACACTGTCGATACTCGCAATCAAGAGTGAGGTACGTTCTGATGTGCGCTACTGCTCCCGCTGGACGAAAGTCCAGCGGCTGGCAACGGCGGACTGTCGTCCGCCTTGAGCGTATAGCTTCAACCGAATCACGCCACGTAGCCCAGGTCGCGCAAGCGTTCCATCACTTGCGCTTCGTCTTCCTCGGAATAGACCTTGGTTGATTCAGCCGCGTTACTGCCTGTGGCCGCCGCATTGGTGATCGGATGCTGCGCCAGATACTCCGTCGTGAACCCGTCTTGCAGCACCTTGCCGTCCATGATCGACGGGATGGGCAGACCCAGCGCATACAACGTCGTCGGCGCGATGTCGATGATGTGGCCTTTGATCGCCTCGTTGGCTTTGACGCCGGGACCATGCAACACCACGATGCCATCCATGGTGTGATGGCCCGTCTGCCCGATGCTGGGCTCCAGCAATTTGTTCGAGCCGAAATCGGCGTGGCCGAACGAGACGTACTTAGATCGATCAGTGTGCAGGATCAGATCGGGCGCTACCGACACGCGCTCGCCGTGATAGAGTTCTTCCTTCTTGTACACCTTCGCAATCACTTGATCGCCGCCATCGGGATCGTGCAACGCCAAAGCCGATCGGATGATCTGATCGCGCACGGCTTCATACTCTGCGCCGGGTGCGACGATGCCTTGTGATCGCTGCCCCTTCACGTTGATGTAAATCTGTCCGAAGTTGCCCACGGCAAAGGCTTTGGTGCGCGCCCAATCGACATCGCCAAACGAGAGGAACAGACGCTTCAACATGCCGCGTCCTCGACCGCGTTTCACGCGACGGCGCAAGCGTCCCATCCGCAGGAAGTTAACGATCTTCAATGACGTGATGGGCGTGAAGCCAAATTTGAACAAAGCACGCTTGACCAAGCTTAACGGCGTGCGCTTGAATTTCAACAGCCCTTGTTGAGCAAGCCAGTTGTTGACGTGGAAGAATTTGTGGAACGGCCCGCCACCATGATCGGACATGATGGCGACAAAGGTGTCTTCTGGCGCAGCGGCGATCAGTCGCCCCACGCAATCGTCGATCTTCTTGAAATACTCCAGCACTTGCGGTGCGAACTGCCGATTGAGTTCGGCGTCGTAACGCGGATGCGTGGGGTCAATGATGTGCCAGATTTCGTGATGCACGGTATCGGGCGTCTTCAACACGCAGGCCAGCACATCCCACGGCTTGTGCTGCATCAGCCAGATGATCGTGTCGGTGCGCGTCACGTCGAAGTCCAGCATGTCTTGCAAAAAGCGGCCCGGATGTCGCGAGCGATTGCCCTCGAATTCGTGCAGCGGCCAGCGTTGCCCCTCGCGCTTGAGTTCTTCCTTCAATTCCGGCGGATACGTGAAGGTCGATTGTTCATTCGGCACGAGAAAACCGCACACGGTAAAACCATTGATCGGTTGCGGCGGATACGTGATCGGCACGCTCATCAGGCCCACTTGTCCGCCCGCCTCTTCGACCGTTTTCCAGAAGGGCGGCACGCCGCGCACTTTCACGTTCACCACGCCGATGTCATAGCCGCCGGGCTGCGGAAACACAAAATCGAACGAGCCATGTTTGCCCGGATTGCAACCGGTGGCAAACGACACCCACGCCGAGGCTGACACGGGCGGAATGGTCGTCGTCAACGGACCAGACGCGCCCTCGCGCACTAGCTTCGCCAGATGCGGCAAGTGCCCCTGCTCAATCCACGGCGTCAACAGCGTCCACGTTGCGCCATCCAAGCCGATGATCAATGCTTTGCGATTCAATGCCATGTTGAGTTCCGTTTCGAGAAAATCAAGTGAAAACGAAGGACTACACGCCGGTCGATGGGTTTTCTTTCTTCGTCGCCCGTCGCTCGTCATCCGTCTTTTTTAAGTTGCCAATCAAATACACCAGGCCGCCCAGCAAGCCCGTCACCACGCGCACGATGTAATACATCAGCGACATGGCTACGGCTTGCGCTTCGCCTACGCCGACACTGCCGAACAAGACTTGAAACGCGCCTTCGCGTACGCCCAGCCCGTTGAACGAAATCGGCAGCAGTTGAATCAACGCCACCATCGGGATGAACAGCGCGAAGTAACGCACGGGCGCGTCGACGCCCAGGCCCAATGCCAACGCGTACTGCGTGCCGATCAACGTCAGTGTGAACGGCAGCGAAATCAACGTCGAACGCGCGATGGCGCCGATTGAATATGAAGTCAACGCCTCGTAAATCTTGAGCAACTTCTTCGGTAACTTCGACCAGAACGGCAGGCGCGTAAACACCCGATCGAGCAGGCGGCGCTGAGTGAGCAGTAGCGAGGCCAACAGCACGGCCGCCGACACCGCGATCACGATCCAACGAACTTCGTTTGGCACATCGGCCGGATCAGCGATCGCTACGATCAACGCGATCAACGACGAACCGAGAATGCCCGTCAACCGATCGGCCAGTACCGTGCTAAAGGCCTGCGCCCCGCCGCGCTGCGGTGACAACTCGATGATCTTCACCACATCGCCGCCGATGCCGGTGGGCAAAAAGGTGTTGAAGAACGTGCCCGCCAGATACAGGTAAAACAAACGGCCAAAGGCAATGGGCGTGCCCAGCGCGGCGATCAACATCGACCAGCGCCAAGTGCGGATGACCAGTCCCACCACGTGAATCAGCAGCGCCACCGCGAACCAGCGCAAATCGATGGTGCGCAATGCGCCCAGCAGATTCTCCGTGCCGACGTTGATGATCACAATCGCCAGCACGATCAGACTGATCACGACCCGCAGAATACGCCCGAGTTTCATAGGATTTTCACGCAGCACGCAGCACGCAGCACATGTTCCGTGTTGCGTAGTGCGTGAATGACGCAATGATTAGCCAAGGTAGCCCAACGCTCGCAAGCGCTCTTCCACTTCGGCTTGTTCGGCGTCGGTGAAATCGACTTGCGTTTGCGACGTTGACGTGGCCGCGCTCACTTCCGCCGACTTGCCGCGCAATTCGGTCGAGAGCGCGTCATTCAGCACGCGACCGTCCATGTCTTCCGGCACCGGCTGGCCCAGGATGTGCAGAATGGTCGGGGCCAGATCGATGATGCGCGCCCCGTCGATGGTTGCGCCTTGCGCAAAGGCCGCGCCCTGCCCGATGAAGATGCCGTGCAGTCGATGGCAGCCGCTGTCGCCGCGAATCTGCGGCGTGAGCACACGGCCTTCCGTCGCAAACAACGGGAAGGCAATCGTCTTGTAGTCGTCGAGGATCAGGTGCAAGTCCGCGCCTTGATCGGCGTACGGGCCATGCGCGGCCTCTTCGCGCGGGATGATGCGATCGACCAACGACTTGCCCGTCGCTGGATCAGTTAGCGTGTTCAACGCATCGATCACTTGCTGGCGGGCCGCCGCATACCGATCGGGTGTGATGATGCCGTGCGGTTCGCGCCCTTGCACGTTGAGATAAATCTGCCCGACATGGCCCATCGAATACGCGGTGGTTTGGCTCCAATCGACATCTTCAAACGATAGGAATTTGCCCACCACTTCGTTGCGCGCCTTGCGGCTGACTTTAGCGGTGATGTTTTGCAGACCGAGTTTGCTCAAAATCTTATAGGCGGCCGCGGGTGTCAGGCCGTTGCGGAACGCCCACCAGCGCACTTGCGTGGAGAAGTTGCGCTTCAGACGCATCAGACCTTTTTCAAGGAAGAGAATGTTTAGGTTGATGGTGCGATGCAGCGGGCCAAAGCCGTGATCGGACATGATGATGGTTGAAGCGTGTTGCGTGTTGCGTGTTGCTTGAAGCTGGGCCACGGCGTCGTCCAGATGTTGATAGACTTTGAGCAGCGCGTCGCCGTATTGCGCGAACAAGGCCGGATCGTGACGCGGATGGGTCTTGTCCATGAAGCGCCATAAAGCATGTGAGCCGTTGTCGGTGGCCAGGAAGTGCAACATCACCACATCGGTGGGGTGATCTTTCATCAGGCGCAGCGCATAGCGTAACTGCGTATCGATGAGGCCGTGTAGGTCCGCGATGAACTCCGCCTCGTTGCCCGCTTTGTATTGTACATTGGGCGTCAGTCGATATTTGCCCAGTTCGGCTTCATAGGGTTTGAGCAGATCAGCCGGATAAACGGTTTTGCCTTGATCGGGCGAGAGCAAGCCGGGGATCATGTAGCCGTTGACGGGGCGCGGCGGATAGGTGATGGGCACATTGAGCACGCCCACGGAATAGCCCGCTTCGCTGAGGATTTCCCACAGCAATTTGCTCTTGATCTGCGAGGCGTTGACCATGTCAAACGTGCCCGCGCGCGGGCGGATGAAGTCGAAGACACCGTGCTTGCCGGGATTCTTGCCGGTCATGAACGTCGGCCACGCGGGCGAGGTCACGGGCGGCAGCGTCGATTCGAGGTTGCCGGTGACGCCGCCTTGCATCAACTTGGCCAGCGTGGGCAGCTTGCCCTGCGCCGCCCAGGGTTTGATCAGATCGAAGGTGGCCCCGTCGAGGCCGAGGATGAGTAACTTAGTCATGTAGTTGCTTAGTCCGATAGTTGGTTAGTCAATTGGTCGATTAGTAAATTATTCAGGTTAACTCAAATTACCTTACAGATTGTCACCCTGAGCATAGCGAAGGGTCTCATTTTTAGCACCTTAGATGCTTCGCTTCGCTCAGCATGACACATCCACGCGTGAGCCAATCAAGGTTAATCCGAATAGTTACCTGGTCAATTCGTTGGCTGTGATCTGAATGGCCTCTGCGAAAATGTAACGATTATCTGGTAACGGCTGGCCGGTTGAATCAAAGGCGGGCAGGCGTTCGGCCGTGTCGGGATTGGTCAGGCCAACGGCGATGCGATACTCGCCAGGCGGCAGATTCCACACTGGTACTTCGATCAGATCGCTGACGATCTCATCCGCTTGCCATTCCGAACTGGGCCGGGTGTATTTGGCGTGGATGCCGTCTTCCTGCCACACCACTTTATCGGCGGCGTCCAGCACGTGCACAAAATACTTGGTATCTACGCCCGGCGCTTGTTGCGCGCGCCAGTGCAGCCACAATGATAACAGATTGCCCCGGCGGCTCACATCGGCGGCGCGTAGTTCGATCGGTACGCTAAACTGTACGCGTAGCTCTTCGCTCACCACCATCAACCATTGGCCATTGTCGCGTGTCGCTTCATTAATCAGATCATGCGGCAACTCGGCTTGGCCCACAACCCGGTCGCCATCCAGCACGCGTACTTGCAGCGTGTATCGTCCCACCGGCAGTGATTGATTCGGCGTCAGTTGATAGTTGCCCACGACCACCGCATTCGGTAGCCAGGTCGAAGTGGCCGGGAATAATCGATCGGTTTGCGAGAGAACCGTTGAACCGGCCGCATCGATCAAGCGCAAGTCATAGGCATAATCGTGCCCGATCGGTTGAGTGGCCGCCCACCGGACGCGCACACGAATGGGCTTGCTTGGCCCTTCCACACCCAGCCAACTGGTGACAATGCCCAGGTCGCCCAATGACTGCGTTGCCAGGGCCGTTGAGCGGGTGGAGTATACCGCGAATTGATCATCTTCAAAAATCGGCGGCAGGGTAAAGTAATTGCGCAGCGATGTGACGAATTGCGGCGAGGTCAGATGCTTGTGAAAGATGACGTAGCGCACATTCCGATCTGCCAGCTGCGCCAATTGCGCGCCCACATCGGCCGGGCGCGGCTCGTCCAGCGTTTTCTGCCACGCACTTAATAATGGAATTTCATTGAAGAGTTGAAACGCTTCCGGCGGCACGCGCGCCACGCGCCCTTGCACCAGCGGATGTTGATGTTGGGTCTGGTAATACAGGTAATACTTGGTGTCTGATCGTTCGAGCGGAATATCAAGCACGGCATAGGGTTCAGGATCATTCGCCAAC
>JAGOBP010000170.1 GCA_017999195.1 Thermoflexales bacterium | reverse complement strand
GAGACGCACATGAACAAGGCCGCGATCGAAGAACGGGCCGCGACGGCGGAAGAGGCCGATCGGTTGCAGATAACCCCCGGTGACTTGGTCGTTTCGGTCGCACGCGTTATCCTTACCGGCAAACGTCCGGTTGCTTATCTGATCGATGTCGTCCCCACACGGTATTTGCGCAAATCCGATTTGACCGCCGGCTTCAACGGCTCGGTGCTCGATCTGTTTTTGCAGCGCGGCAATCCGGTGTTGAACTACTCGCGCACGGATATTTGCGCGGCGGGCGCGGACGATGAAATCGCGTTGAAACTCAAGTTGCAATCGGGCGACGCGCTGCTGCGGCTGGATGCGCAGTTGTTCACGCGTGAGGGCAATGTCGTGGACTATTCGATCAGTTATTTTGTGCCGGGACACTTTCGCTTTCACGTCATGCGCCGCGTCAGCCAGAGCAACGGCGACGCTCAGTTAAAATCACGGTAGGTCACTCACTGTCCGATCGGGACAGAAAATTCCATCGAAATCACATCAGGAGGGTTTCACAATGCGTAGTTTTGCAGGTCGTGACATTCTGTCGTTGAAAGAGTTCGAGCGGCAAGAGTTTTTCCGGGTGTTCGAGATCGCCGAGCGGCTGGAGCCGATCGCGCGCAATCGCCAGAACAGCGATATGCTGAAAAACAAGACGTTGGTGACGGCGTTCTATCAGCCCAGCACCCGCACGCGCCTGGCGCACGAAGCCGCCATGCATCGTCTAGGCGGGCATGTGACCGGCTTCAGCGACGCCAAGATGACGCGCGCCGGCGACTTCTATCAGGAGTCGATCAAGGACACCGTGAAGATGCTGGAGTTCTACGGCGACGTGATCGTGATGCGCCACTTCCAGCAGGGCGCGCCGCACGAAGCGGCCAAGTGGGCCAGCATCCCCATCATCAACGGCGGCGACGGCTGGGGCGAACACCCGACGCAAATTTTGACCGACCTGTATACCGTGCTGCGCGAGAAGGGCCGCATCGATGGCCTGAAGTGGCTGGCGGTGGGCGATATGCGCATGCGCACGATGCACTCGCTGGGCTATGCCCTGTCGCAATTCGATTGCCCGATCACGTTTGTCGCGCCGCCCGATATGGGTCTGACGCCCGAATTCAAGGCCGAACTGAGCCAGTACAGCGTGAACTGGAAGGAAGCCGATCACGTGGAGCAGGCGATTGCGGAAGCCGATGTGATCCTCGTCGAGCCGGTGGTGCAGCCCGATTACACCAAGAGCCGTGACGAGCGCGGCAAGGAAGTGGCGCTGACGCCCGCCAACTATCGCATCACGCGCGAACTGCTGGGCAGCAAGGCCAAGAGCGATGCCATCCTGCTGCACTCGCTGCCGCGCATGGACGAAATCCCCGTCGATGTGGACATCACCCGCTGGTCGCGCTACTGGCAGGAAGCCTTCAACGGCGTGGTCATGCGCATGGCGCTGTTGGCGTTGATTCTGGGAGCGACGGAATAGTGCAATAGTAAGATAGTTCGGTAGTGAGATAGTTGTCATGCCGAAGATTGAGCACTTTGAGGATTTGCAGAGCTGGCAAAAAGCGCGCCGTTTGGCGAATTCAGTTTACGACTTGACTGACAAACCGCGCTTTGCGCAAGATGTCTTGCTCTGCCGACAAATTCGCGATGCTGCTGGTTCGGTAATGCACAACATCGCCGAAGGCTTTGATGCCGGAACACGTCCAGAGTTCGTGCGATTTCTCAAGATCGCACGCCGATCGGCTAGTGAAGTTCAATCGGAGTTATATCTCGCGCTCGATCGGAAGTACATCACGCAACAAGAACTGGATGCGGCTTACGGTCTGGCGACCGAATCTAAACGGTTGATCAACGGCATGATCGCCTACCTGAGAAAACAAGAGTAATGCGGCATAAGATGGTGCGATAGCGGACGAATCAACTATCGCACTATCTTACTATCGTACTAAACAACTAACTAAGGAGACTAAAGATGCAAACTTATCTTCACGGCCGTGACTTGATTGGCGACCTCGATTTCTCGAAAGAAGAAGTCGAGACCGTCATGGATGTGGCGTTCGATCTGAAGCGCAAGCGCGCCCTGAACGAACCCCACCCGTACCTCCGCGACAAGGTGTTGGCGATGCTGTTCTTCTTCAGCAGCACGCGCACGCGCGGCTCGTTTGAAGCGGGCATGGCCCAGCTGGGCGGCCACGGCGCTTTCATCGATTCCAACACGACGCAGATTTCGCACGGCGACACTCCCAAGGAAATCGGCGAGATTTTCGGGCGCTATTTCGACGGCATCGCCATCCGCCACTGCGATTGGCAAGCGGGTAATCAGTACCTCAACGACGTGGCGAAAGCCTCGCGCACGCCCGTACTGAATATGCAATGCGACATCTATCACCCCTTCCAGTGCCTGGCCGACCTGATGACGATCTGGGAAAAGAAGGGCCGCGATCTGCGCCGCAAGAAGATCGTGGTGTCGTGGGCCTATGCCGAGTCGTACCTCAAGCCGATTTCGGTGCCGCAATCGCTGATTTTGCAGATGCCGCGCTTCGGCCTCGACGTGACGCTGGCTTATCCGCCCGGCTTCGAACTGATGCCCGACATTGTGGGGCAGGCGCAAGAGCAAGCCAAGAAATATGGCACAGGCTTTGAAATCACGAACAGCATGGAAGAAGGCTTCAAGGATGCCGACATCGTCTATGCCAAGTCGTGGGGGCCGTTGCTGACGACCAGCGACAAGACCGAAGGCAAGAAGCTGCAAGACTCGTTCAAGAGCTGGATCACCGACGAGCGCAAGATGGCAATGGCCAAGGCCGATGCGATCTACATGCACCCGCTGCCCGCCGATCGCAACATCGAAGTCACCGACGCCGTCATCGACGGCCCGAACTCGGTGGTATTCGACCAAGCCGAAAATCGGCTGCATGCGCAGAAGGCCGTCATGGCCCTGACGATGGGCTAGGAGGACGAAATGGCCCCTTCCTCCAATAAAGTCGCCGTCGTCGCCGTGGGCGGTAACGCCCTAATTCTGGACAAGCAGCACGAAGATGTCGGTTCGCAGATCAGCGCCGTCGAAGAGACCTGCAAGCACATCGCTAACATGATTGAGCGCGGCTGGAACGTCGTCGTGACCCACGGCAACGGTCCGCAGGTCGGCTTCATCCTGCGCCGCAACGAACTGGCCTATCCCGAAGTTCACTCGACCCCGCTCGATGTGATCGGCGCGGACACCCAGGGCGCGATCGGCTACATGATCGCCCGCGCGCTGGACAATGAATTCAAGCGGCGCGGCATCCAGCGCGATGTCGCCGCCGTGGTGACCCAGGTGCTGGTCGATCGCAACGATCCCGGCTTCAAGAATCCCACCAAGGGCATCGGTGGCTTCACGACACAAGAGAAGGCCGAGATCTTCAAGAAAGAAGGCTGGATCGTCACGGAAGATGCCGGTCGCGGCTGGCGGCGTATGATCGCTTCGCCGCAGCCCCTCAAGATCGTGGAATTCAACGCGATCAAGAACCTGATCGATAACGGCTTCATCCTCGTCGGCGTCGGCGGCGGCGGCATCCCCGTCATCGAAAACGAGCAAGGCGAGTTGCAAGGCGTGTTCGCCGTCATCGACAAAGACCGCGCCAGCAGCCTGCTCGCGGCGGAATTGAAAGCCGATCTGCTGCTGATCTCAACCGCCGTTGAAAAGGTCGCCATCAACTTCAACAAGCCCGATCAAAAGTGGCTGGACAAGATGACGCTGGCCGAAGCAAAGCAGTACTACAAAGAGGGGCACTTCCTATCGGGCAGCATGGGGCCGAAGATTGAGGCCATCATCGCCTTCCTGGAAGCCAACCCCAACGGCCAGGGCTTGATCACCGATCCGGCGCACATCGTCGATGCGCTGAACGGCCAAACCGGCACGTGGATTACACAAAACTAACGAGTAATGAGTAACGAGTAATTCACTCATTACTCGTTACTCGTTCTTCACAAGGACACTCACATGATTGATCTCACCCTCCAACCCGATCGCCGCAAGCGGGCGATCCAACGCGCGCGCGAGCGCAACATCGTCATCCCCACCTACAAGCAGATGAAGAATCCGGCGTTGATTCCCGATAAGGTCAAAGCCGGTCTCAAGAACGTCGGCCTGTGGGATGTGAACCCGCTCAACCTGTTCCGCATCAACTGGCACAATGAACCCGTCGCCAGCGGCGGCGCGTTCGGCGGCGTGAATTACCTGGAATTCCCGCCCGAATTGACCGGCGTCAAGGCCCGCATCTTCGCCATCGTCGGCAAGTGGTTCCCCACCGGCGCGCACAAAGTCGGTGCAGCCTTCAGCTGCCTCGTGCCGCGACTGGTCACCGGCCAATTCGATCCCACGACGCAGAAGGCCGTCTGGCCAAGCACCGGCAACTATTGCCGTGGCGGCGCGTACGACTCCGCGCTGCTGGCCTGCCAGTCGATCGCGATTCTGCCGGAAGGCATGAGCCGCGAGCGCTTCGAATGGCTGTCCAAGGTCGCAGGCGAAGTCATCGCCACACCCGGCACCGAAAGCAACGTCAAGGAAATCTTCGACAAGTGCTGGGAACTGCGCCGCTCTGGCCAGGACCTGATGATCTTCAATCAGTTTGAAGAGTTCGGCAATTATCTGTGGCACTACACGGTCACTGGCAGCGCGATGGCCGAAGTTTTGCAGAAGGAATTGAAGGCGGGCGAAACGCTGCGCGGATCAGTCTTCACGACCGGCTCGGCGGGCACGATCGCGTCCGGCGACTACCTGAAAGAAGTCTTCCCGTACAGTAAGCTCGGCGCGAGTGAAGCGCTGCAATGCCCCACACTGTTGAACAACGGCTTCGGCTCGCACCGCATCGAAGGCATCGGCGACAAGCACGTGCCGTGGATTCACAACGTGAAGAACACGGACATGATCGTCGCCGTGGATGACGAAGCGCCGATTCAACTCATCCGACTGTTCAACGAGCCGGAAGGCAAGAAATATCTGGCGCAGATGGGCGTCTCGGAAGAATTGATCAAGCTGCTGCCGCTGCTGGGCATCTCCGGTATCGCCAACGTGCTGTCGGCGATCAAGATGGCCAAGTGGTACGAGTGGGGCGAAGGCGACGCCGTCATGACCGTGCTTACTGACTCGATGGAACTGTACGGCAGCCGTCTGCGCGAACTGACCGCCGAGCGCGGCGAGTACAGCGCCCGCGATGCCGCCGTGTCCTATCATCAATATCTGATGGGACAAGACGTGGCCTACATGGAAGAACTGACGTACCCGGCCAAGAAGCGCGTGCACAACCTGAAGTATTACACGTGGGTTGAGCAGCAAGGCCGCACCTACGAAGAAATTCAGGCCCAGTGGTACCAGCCCGATTACTGGACAGGCGTCCACGGCCAGGCCGACGAGATCGACGCGCTGATCGAAGAGTTCAACGCCGAGGTTGGTCTGTAGTCGTTTCGTGCTACAATCGAGTTAACGAGTGACGAGTGATGAGTGAGTGCTCATCACTCGTTGCTTTTTATACACAGCCCATCACTCATCATGCCAACTTCTCAACCATCAGCCACCAGTCGCGCCTACGTCATTCTTGCCGTCGGCATCTTTTGCATTTCGTTTTCGGCCATCTTCGTCAAGTGGACGCACTTGCCGGGCGTGACGTCCGGCTTCTATCGCCTGGCGATTTCGACGCTGATCTTGGCGGTGCCGTTTGTGCGGCAGCGGGCCAATCGGCCGCCGTTGAACCGTCGGGCGTTGGCCTTGGGCGCATTGGGTGGCGTGTGGTTTTCACTCGACGTGATCGCGTGGAATACATCGCTGACGTATGCTTCTGCCGCAAGCGCCACGTTGCTGGGCAACACGTCATCAGTCATTGTTGCCTTGGTCGCGTGGTTGATCTTTCGTGAGAAGTTGCGCGGCAAGTTCTGGCTGGGCTTGTTCATCGCGGTGGCGGGCGTGCTGTTGGTGTTGGGTGCAGACTTGATCACCGTGCAAGAAACGCAGGCCATCGCCGACGCGCGCACCTATGGCAATTTGCTGTCGCTGCTGGGTGCGTTCTTTTACGCGGGTTATCTGCTCACCACGCAGCGCACCCGCGCCCACCTCGATACCGTCTCCTCGTTGTTCTTCATGTCCGCCGTGGGCAGCGTGATTCTGCTGGCCGTGAATATCGCGCAGGGCCAGCCGCTGATCGGGTTTGCGCCGCAGACGTGGCTGGCCCTACTCGGCCTGGCGTTGATCACGCATGTCGGCGGCTGGCTGGCGATCAACTACGCGCTGGGCCATCTCCGCGCCTCGATCGTGTCCGTGACCCTCCTGGCGCAGCCCGTGATGACGGCGCTCTTCTCCATTCCGCTGCTGGGCGAAGCCTTGTTCCCGCTGCAGATCATCGGCGGGGGGCTGGTGCTAGGCGGCATCTATATCGTCAACCGCTACGGTCGATCGTGAACGCGTGCTAAAACAGAGCGAGCCGGACTAAGTCCGGCTCGCTCTGTTTGCCTGCCCTCAGCCCAGAAATCTCGCCACAGATCACTTCGGCACGCCTCAGCACCGCCAAGCCCCCCAATGTCAAAATGTCAAAGAGTAGTACTTTTGTATTGTTTTGGAAACTTTCATTGACTTAAGAGAAACATAGATGTAAACTAATTCACAAGCATTTCGGATTATTACGTACTGGACCAAATCGCACAAGGTTTTATCGCCGTCTTTTTGACTCATCCTTTTCAGACAGGGAGTTAGCACAATGACCACCACCCGTTCCACCGCACGTCGCTTGCTTTTCAGCGCACTTATTATGGTCATAATTTTGACAGCCGCCATCATTCTGGACGGGCCGCCGACACTGACCAACCAGGTTCTGGCCAAAGGCGACACTTCCGTGCTGGCCAGATACGGTTATTACGGCTCGTATTGCTATCCGTATCCGTATTGCAATTTCTTCCCCGTGATCATGCGGCAGTTGGCCCGCTGAGGGTTGCCGGCAGTGAATAGCTGGCGCATCGGCCACAAGTTGAATACCTTAACTGCCCCCCGCCGCGCGCAAGTCATGGCGGGGGGCGTTGTTTGCGTCTATCTGCTCTGCCTGCTGGCCCTGCCCGCGCAGCCCGTCTTCTGGTCACCCGATGAAGGCGGCAAGTATTTGACGTTGCAACAAATCGCCGCCACAGGCGAGTGGAGCCGCCCGCTCCCGTATCCCGCCGCCCCGATCGATCCGCTGCTTCAACACGTCCCGCTGCTGTACTGGCTGCGCGTGAATGATGCGATCTATAGCTGGTGGCCGACCTGGTTTCCAGCCTTGTCCAGTTTGCCCTATCAACTACTGGGCGTGCGCGGCCTGTTCCTCATCCCGATGGTGAGTGCGCTACTGATCGGCCTGAGCGTGTATACGCTGGTCGCGTCGATCTCGCAGCGCGCGGCGTTGGGCGCAGTGTTCGCCGTTCTGCTGGCCTCGCCGGTCTGGTTCTATGGTTTGACCTATTGGGAACATACGCTGCATAGCGGGTTGATTTTGCTGGGCTTTGCCGCAGCGCTGCGGGGCGTGCTGACCGATCGGGCGCGGTGGTTCGCGGTGAGTGGCGTGCTTCTAGGCCTGGCATTTTATCTGCGCCTTGAAACGGTGATCTTCATCGGCACGCTCGGCCTGTTCATGATCGGCTGGCTGATCAGTCGTCTCCGGAAACGGACCGCCAGTCGATCGATCGTCGTCAGTCTGCTCGTTTTTGGTGTAAGTGTCATCCTCACAGTGACGCCGTTTCTGGTGCGCAATCATTTGATCGAAGGTCACCCGTTGGGCCGCCGCAACGCGGCCGATGTCGCGCGGACCGCCGATCGGGCGTTGAGTTATGGCCGCGAGAGCGCGCTGGACCTGCTGCCGAATATCCTGATCGGATCAGTCGGGCATCAAGGTGTGGACC
>JAGOBP010000169.1 GCA_017999195.1 Thermoflexales bacterium | reverse complement strand
TCGGCCAGGTTGCGCGGGCCGGTCTCGACAGTGGGCGCAAGTCCCGCCAGAATAATCGTGGCGGTCGAATCGACCTGCTTGATCGCGTCCCGCGTTTGCCGCAAGAGTTCCGCGTAGGCGACGGGAGTCACCTCGCCGCCCCAGCGATCGCCTAAGTTGGGTTCATCCCAAATTTGATAGTCGTCGATGCGATCGCCGTAGCGCAAAGCAAACAAGCGCGCGAAGTTGGCGAATTGAAGGGTGGACGTTGGCGGGTAGAGATTGGAAGCGCTTGCCCACAAAGGCGCGGAGTCTAAAACCGCGATGAGGTGAAAGTCTTTGGCCTGGGTGACGATTTGATCCCACTTGGCCCAATCGAACTGGCCTTCGTCGGGTTCAATTTGCGCCCACGGAAAAACCTGTCGCAACCACGTAAAGCCTGCGCCTTTGATTTGCGTAAGGTTATCGGCCAGGGCAGTTATGTCGTATTGCTCCAGCGCGACGTTGACGCCCACGCCGCGTTCAGCGGGTTCGATCGGGCCGGGAAAACCAATCGAGACGCCGCGTAAACGCTGCGTATGATCAAGTGTGATCGCAACGATCACGCCCACGCTGATCGCTAATCCGATCAGGCAGAGCAACGTAAGCCAAAGTGCGCGAGAGGTTTTCACGATGTGAGACTATCTGGCCCAACGCGGCCGCGAGATGGTGCCATCGGCGGTCAGGCGGCGCGCGAGGTTGGTGCCGAGGTTGAGTGTGTACAAATCGCCCTGATACACGATGAGCAAGTTGCGGCCGTCGGGCGAACCGACCAATTCAGGCAAACCGTCCAGCCCCACCGCGCCATCGGCGGGAAAGAGCGTCGTGCGATTGCTGCCGTCGCGATCCATGATGTCCAATCGATAGCGGCTGGCTTCGCTGGCGTAAGGCGTATCGGCCACGCCAAACACGATTGCGCCGTTGGCGGGCAAGGCGGCGGGCACCGCCCACATGCCGGCGTTGCTGGCCAGGGACACGCGCAAGGTGGGCGTGAGGCCCAGCGTCATCACCTCAAATTCGGGCGAATCTTCCGGCAGTTCACCGCTGCGCGGCGCCGCATGCACCGTGGCGATGATGAAGCGGCTGTCCGCCGACCAACCCGGCACCGGCGTCCACGCCCAGGTCGAGCGGGTGTCGTAGGCCGCAAAGGTCTGTAAAACCAGGGTTTTCGTGAGGCGCGCCGTGGGGCTGATCACGCCGATGGCTTCGGTGTTGGCGTAGGCGATTAACTTGCTGTCCGGCGACCACGCATACAGCGTGCCCCACCACGCATATTGTTGCGTCGAGGCGGCTTTGATGATCTCGCGGCGCGTGCCGAGTTTGCCGTCTTTGATCGGTGCGATGGATAGATCGTTGAGCGCCTTCCAGCCCGGCAGCCCCGGCGACGGTTCTCCGCGCGACCACGCGATCGATTGACCGTCGGGCGAAAAGTCCGCCCACAGGATGCCGGTGAGATTGAGGGCGCGCGGTTCGGGTTTCGCCAGCGAAGTGTCCATGATCCACAAACTGTTGAACGTGGTGGAGACCGAGCGCGTGTACAATAACCAACGGCCATCGCGCGAGAGCGACAACACGCGCCCATCCAGATCGCCATCGGTGGTGAGCGGCCGCTTGTTGCCAGACAGTTCGCGCATGATGAAGGCGTTTTGATTGGACAGATAAACGATCGTGCCGGAGACGGGCACGGTGCCGAACGCGCCCTGAATGCCGACGAGCATCACCTCGGGCGTGGGCGGCTCGATCACCTCGCGCTTGAGTTCGTTGCGCTCGATCAAGACGCCGTCTTCATAGGTGAGCCGATACGTGATTTGCAGGACACCGTTGCGGCCCGCTTGCAGGCGCGTTTGCCCTTCCGGGATGGTGGCATCACGCACCAGCTGCGTCTCAAACGGCAGCGTTTGCGTGACGAAGTCCGTTTGCTGCACTACGCGCGTGACCGTGATGGTCTGGTTCATTTGCAGCAGGGCTGTTTCGGGCGGGCGCACGCGATCGAGTTCGCCCAGCGTCAGGCTGGCGGCGCGTAACGCATCGCGCACAGTCTGGCCGGGCGGCAGTTCCAACGTTTGCCGTTCGCCGTCCGAGGCAATGGCGATAACCACGGTATCCGGCAGACGGCCCGGCCCGCACGCGACGAGTAATGCAGTTAAAATGAGGAACATGAGTCGGCGTAACATCGCGCGAATCATACCATAATCAGGAGACACAAGCATGTGGCTGCGGTTCATCCTCTACGGGCTGGGCGGTTGGTGCGGTGAGATTCTGTGGACGTCGATCCGCGATCGGGTGCGGGGGCGTGTGCACGATTGGCGGTTGCAAGGCACGACGTATTTGTGGATGTTTCCGATCTATGGCGGCGCGTTCGCGTTTTTGTATGAACCGGCGCACGACGCCATCCGATCGTTAGGGTGGCCTCTGCGCGGCTTGATCTACATGCTGGGCTTTTTCGTCGTGGAGTATCTATCGGGCTGGCTGCTCAAACGCTTCACGGGATCATGTCCGTGGGATTATTCTAAGTGGTCGCCCTACTCCGTTCACGGCTACATCCGATTGGACTACGCGCCGATCTGGTTTCTCGTTGGCTTAGGGCTGGAAGTGATTCACGATCTCCTCGTGCGGCTGACGCCGTTGATTCTGTCCGCGCTCTGAATTAAAGGTCCGGGGGCAACGATGACGCACAAATTTCCATGGCGCTGGCTGACCGTTTTAATCGGACTCAGTTTAATCGGCGGACAACTGCCCGGCGCACGCAGCCAGGGCGAGTTGGACAAGTTCGCTTATCTGCCCTTGATCGCGTCGTCGCAAACGATCGGCTCGTCGCTGCGCTTTCACGGCAACGGCCAGAACGACCTCGATCGCGTAAAGATCCCGATCGATCCGCCCGTCCCGGCGGACCTGGGCGCGACGGACCTCACGCTGGAGTTCTGGCTGAAAGCGACCGATGCGGAAAACGCCAGCGGCTACGCGACCTGCGACGCCAACGACGGCTGGATCACCGCGCACATCATCTTCGATCGCGACGTGTATTTTGCGGGTGATTATGGGGATTACGGCGTGGCTTTGGCCGCAGGTAAGATCGTGTTTGGCGTCAACAACGGCAGCACCGGCACAACCCTTTGCGGCCAGACCAACGTGGCCGATGGCGTCTGGCATCACATCGCGCTCACACGCCGCCTGACTGGGCCAGTGCGGCTGTACATCGACGGTCAACTCGACGCGTCTGCCAATACGTCCGTCACCGGGGACATCAGTTATCGCGACAATCGCGCCACCGCGTATCCCAACAGCGATCCCTTCCTCGTCATCGGCGCGGAGAAGCACGACGCCGGATCAAGTTATCCGTCATTCAGCGGCTGGATCGATGAGGTACGGTTGTCGACTGAAGTACGCTACACGGGGAATTTCTCACGCCCGATTGGCCCGTTCGTGCCCGATGGTTCGACGGCGGCGCTGTATCACTTGGATGAAGGCAGCGGCGATGTGATACACGATGCGTTGACCACCAGCCCCGGCACACGCCGCTATGGCGGGCAGCCCGCCGGGCCGGAGTGGTCCATCGAGTCGCCGTTTTGATCTCAACCCGTTAGCCTGTGGGCAACGATGTCATCTAATGCGGGCATTGATGCGCTATCGGCAACGAGCGGGCTATCAAGATCGATCAGTAATTGCCGCGCGCGACGGCGCGTGAGGGCTTCGCTGGCGGGGTGATCGCGCACCATCCACACCAGCGCAATCTCCGCTTGCCCCACTAAGCGATTCAACTGCGCCAAGCCCAAGAGCGCGTCCAGTTGCCGACAGACCAAGTTGCCCTGCTGTGCCAACCGCAGCGCCTCCAGCCAGTGCTGACGGGCAATTTCTCGCTCACCCAAACTCAACTCGCTGAGAGCCTGCCAATTCAGCGCGTCCACCCTGCGCTCAAATTCAGTCAGTTCGGCAAACTCACGCGCGCTTTCGGCCAGCACTTGCCGCGCGACCTCGAACTGCCCCAAGTGATACGCCACCTGACCCTGCGCCATCAACGCCCCGCCCGTGGCCCACCGATCATTCAGGGCGCGGCCAATGCTCAGACTCTCCTGCGCGGCCGCTTGCGCCAAATCAATCTCGTCCGTGGCGACCAGCAAGCGCGCGCAATGGCTTAGGCTGTTCGCCACCATCTTCTGATCGCCCAACTGGCGATATTCGGCAATGGCCTGCGCCAACTGCGCGCGCGCAGCGACATACTCACCGCGTGCCCGATTGACGATGCCTGCCTGCAAGATCGCCAGCGCATAGCCGGTGCGATCGGCCTGGCGCTCATACAACGTCGCGCTTTCCTCGAAGTGCGCCAGCGCCGCCGCATGTTGCCCCAGCGACGCGGACACCGCCCCCAACCCGATCAGATTGTCGGCCAGCCCGGCGGTATCACCCGCGCGCCGCAAGCGATCCAGCCCGCGTTGCAGATCGAATTGGGCACGTTCGTTGTGACCCATACGCCACAAGAAATAACCGTGGCCGGTCAGCACTTGCCCTTCGGCAGAAGCCCGCTCCATGTCCAACGTTTCGATGGGCGCTGCGCCGATTTGCAAATGCGCAATCGCTTCGGCAAACAAATGATAGCCGTCGGTATAGTAGACCTGATAATCGCACCACGACATCACGTCGAGCGCAGAGTTGCGGATGAGGTGCCACTGCCGCTGATCGACCGCCCAGCGCCAGGCCGCGCGCACATTCTCGGCTTCCACGTTCAACGCCGCAAAGGCCGCCGCCTGTTGATCGCTGCTCAGGCGATCCACTTGCGCGTGCAGGAATTGTCCGTAAAAAACGCTGTGTCGAGCCGATGTGGCAGCGGCTTCGTCGAGTGCGGTGGCTAATTTCTCAGCGGCATATTGGCGCAAGAGTTCGTGCAGATCGAAGCGGCCCGCGCTGTCGCGCCGCAGCAGCGACTTATCGATCAGCGCGGCCAACGTATCAGCGGACATCCCAACGATGGATTGAGCCGCGTCCAGATCGAAGCCGCCACGAAAGACAGCGAGCTGCTGAAAGGCACGTTGTTCGTCGCCGGATAACAAGTGCCACGAATGTTCAAACGTCGCCCATACACTGCGATGCCGCTCCGGTAGATCACGATATTTCGTGACCAGCGTCCGCAAACTGCTGGCAATATCATCGGCGATGGCCGCGCACGCTTGCGCCCCCACCGTCGAGGCGGCCAATTCGATGGCGAGCGGCAGTCTTTCAACGAGGCGGCAAATGCGCGCAATCGCTTCGGCTTGTGGCTGCCACTGAAATTTACGCTGCACCTGCTGCGCCCGCTGGATAAACAACTGCTCGGCGGCGGACAGACTTAGTCCTTCCAGTTCAAACACTTGCTCGGCTTGCAAAGCAAGTCGCTCACGCGAGGTGATAAGCAGCGTCACTTTGGCCGCTTGTTGAAGCAGTCGAATGATCAGATCAACGCCGTCGAGTAAATGCTCGAAGTTATCGAGGACGAGTAACACTTCGCGATGGCGCAGATATTTGAGCAGTTGCTGATCGGGTTCGGTGGCGGGTTCGATCGGTTGGCCGAGCGCGTTCAACATCGCGGGCGCGACTAGCTCAATCGCGCTTAGGCTGGACAGATTGACGAAGGCCGCGCCCGCGTCAAACATCGGGGCGTTGGCCGTAGTGGCCGCGATAGCCAAGCGGGTCTTACCAATGCCGCCCGGCCCGACGAGGGTGATCAAACGCCGCGCCGGATCGGCCAATAAATCAGCCAGTTCGGCCAGTTCCACGTCGCGCCCGATGAGTGGTGTGGGCGCGATCGGGAGATCAAGCGATCGGGTTGGCGGGTTGATCGCAGTATCCGCGCCTGCACGAATTTGATCGTACAAGCGTTGGGTCGCCAGTGCGGGTTCAACGCTGAAGTGCTCGGCCAGCATGCGACGGCAGGTTTCATAGTAGGCCAGCGCCGCACTGCGCGGCGAGAGGCGCATCAAGTGCGCGTAAGCGGCTTCGTCCCACGGCTCCAGTTCGATGAGGCGCGCCAGCAGTTGGCGCGCGCGCGGCACATTGCCCCAGCGTTCGTGATAGTGCGCCAGGTCCGTCAGCGCGGCGGCGGCGCGTTGATGCAGCGCCTCGCGTTTCAACACCAGCCATTCTTCAAAAGGCGCACTGTCCACTGAGGCAAACTGCGCCAGAAAATCGCCGCGATACAAGGCCACGGCTTCCTCTAAACGCGCCGCGCACACCGGGCAGCGCGTGATGTGTCGATGGCGATGCTGCGCGCACGCATCGAGCAAGGCCATGAAGCGCGTCACGTCGAGATCAACTTCGCTGGCCGGATTGACTTGCAGTGTGTCGCGCGTGGTGAGCAGAAAGTCCGCGCCAATGGCGTCGCGGAGCGTGGTCAAGATTTGCCGCAAATTGGTGCGCGCGGCGGCATCGGGCATGTCGGGCCACAACAGGCCGACGATGGCATCGCGGTGATGTACGCGCGTGTGTTCGACGGCGAGGTAGGCCAACAGCGCCCGCGCCTTGTGATAGGCAAAGGCCGTGATCGGTTGTTGATCGCGCGTAATATGCAGCGGTCCCAGCAGTGAAAGTGTCAGATGGGGCATAAGCCAGATACGTGAAATTTCTTACAAAATAATGAGTGGGTTTGATTGTATCACTATCACGGTTTTATCACGGTCATTTAATAGAATAGTGGCAGTTTATTACATCGAGGAGACAGGATGACGGCCATCAACGAAGCGCCTCGCTATCAGGCTTATCTGCTGCGGCTGTGGTTGGCCGGCGACGATGACGCGGCGGTGTGGCGCGCGTCGCTGGAAGATCCGCGCACGGGTGAACGGCGCGGCTTTGCCGATGTGGACAGTTTGTTGGCGTTCTTGTCAGAGACGTATCGGCAAGGTGAAATCTGAATCGAAGCCGACCACTCCGGCGAATGAATTCGCAGCAACAACTACACGAAGCCGACCTGCGTCGGCTAGTCGGCGAAGGCCGACTTCGTGTAATTGTAGGTGCAGTAGGTGCAGTTTTAACTGCCGAATGGAATCCAGCATTGTCAATAAGTAACTGAACTTTACAGGGGAGAAACGATGTCACACACACTACGAATTTTGATCCTTGTCACGTTGCTCATCACCAGTGCGCAACCGGCGAGCGCGCAAAGCCCGATCGGACCGTCTGCACCCCCGAGCGCGCCGCTGACGCCCAACGCGGCCGGTTGGTACGACGGGCTGATCCAGTATTCCACCATCACCAATTGCGTCAGCATCATTCAAGGCGTGCCGTATCAGGAATATGGCATGGGCACTTACACGGGCTTTTATGCCAATCCCGAGGCAGGCCAGCCGTATCCCAACAGCGTGTACTACGTGCATGTCGTGATTGCGGGCATGGGCAATGCGTGCAGCGGCCAGCGCGCTTACATCGATATTCAATTGCCGTCCAACACGTCACTGGCGATTGATGCGACAAACAAAGTCAATTGCTACTACGACAACAATCAACTGGGCCAGAATGAATGCCCGCAAACTTTTCAGCCGTCCCCTTACAACGCCGGCGCATACTGGATTCCATCAGCCGATAATGCGAACCTGAATCTGTGGCCGATTCCGCTGGGCCGCATCCTGGAGATTCAAATTCCGGTGCGCACCACGACGACGCTGACCAACTCGCCCGTGACGGCGCACGTGTGGGCGTTCGACGGAAACAGCAGCCCGTGGCTGCGTCCACAGCAAGGCGTCTATGTTTTTAGCAGCACGCCCACCGTGTTCTACTCTGCGCCATCCACGATCTCGATCACCATGAATTCGGCGTACTCCGTCGGCTATCTGTACAACTACGGGCTTGGCGGCAACGGCTACTTCGATCTGGGCACGACCACCAGTTATGGCCTGTTTACCGATGGCCCCGCAGTGATCCCGGCGGGCAATCCG
>JAGOBP010000168.1 GCA_017999195.1 Thermoflexales bacterium | reverse complement strand
CCCGAACGGCCCGACGATCGTGCGGCGTAAGGCGATCAGATGCGCGCCCGTGCCCAGCGCGGCCCCTAAATCGTGCGCTAGCGATCGGATGTAGGTGCCTGCCGAACTGCGTACATCGACGGTAACATCCGGCGATTGATAATCGATCAGATCAATCGTGTGCATGATCACCGCTCGCGACTCGCGTTCCACTTCGATGCCCGCGCGTGCTAGTTCGTATAATTTCTGCCCGTCGCGCTTGATAGCCGAATGCATCGGCGGTGTTTGCTGGGTCGCGCCCACGAATTGTGCCAGCGCGGCTTCCAGCGTCGCACGCTCGACGTTGACGGGCTGCGTGGCGACCACTTCGCCCGTGGCATCGTAGGTGTCCGTCTCCACGCCCAGGCGAATCGTGGCGCGATAGGCTTTGTCGTGGCCCAGCAAATATTCGCTGACGCGTGTCGCCACGCCTACGCACACCACTAACACGCCGGTCGCCATCGGGTCGAGCGTGCCCGTATGGCCCACCTGCCTGACGTGCAGGGCACGACGCACGTGCTGCACCACATCGTGCGACGTGATGCGACTGGGTTTATCGATGACGAGTAGGCCGTTGATCATGGGTGATGGGTGACTGATAACTGGTTGACCAATCACGTCTGTTGCTTCAACGCTGCTAGTACGCGTTTGGTTGCTTCGGGCAATGGCCCGTCAATGGTCGCACCGGCCGCCAGCGGATGACCGCCGCCGCCTAATGATTTGGCCGCATTCGAGACGTTGAAGCCCGGCTTGGCACGCAGGCTGATCTCGACCTGGCCGTCATCTTTTTCAACAATCACGGCCGATCGATCGGCTTCGTTGGCGCTGATCAGGAAACTCGCCAGGCTGATGTCGCCCGAACCGGACATGCCGCACGCATCGCGCATCGCTTTGCTGATGGTGGTGTAGATGATGCGATCCTTCACCTTCAACGCGCTGATGGCCTTGCCCCACAGGCAAATCAAGGCCAATGAGCGGCGGTTAAACTGGTGGTCCATGCTTAAAGTAAGCGGCGCGCCCGCTTCCATCAACCGCTGCGCGATGTGTAATTGTTTGGGTGTGGTATTGGGGGTGCGGAAGCCTAGCGTGTCGCCAGTGAGGCCGTAGAGCAGGCAACGTGCGATGTCACTACTCAGCGGCACGTCCAGAAGATCGACCAATTCCAGCGCGATTTCGGCGGTCGAGGTCGCTGTCGGATCAACCCAATTGATCTGGCCGAAGCGCGTATTGGTGACGTGATGATCGAGGTTCAGCAGGATTGGTCGGGGCGCGGGCAGGTCGCTCCACACGCGGCCCATGCGGGCTTCATCGCCGCAATCGAGCGCGATGGCTAAATCGAACGGGCCGATCGCGCGCGTGACAACGTCAGTATCGCCGGGGAGAATGTCGAAGCGGTCGCGCAGGGCGTCGCTACAAGCGGGTATGACGGTCTTGCCCAGGCTGCGCAACGCATGTGCCACGCCCAGCAAACTGCCGACGGCATCGCTGTCGGGCGAGACATGTGTGATAAGGAGGATTGTGGCCGCGCGCTCGATATAACCGAGCAGCGCGGCGCTATCGGCAGGCAGCAAGTTCATGCGCTTGGAACAATCCCCGTCTCTGGCTGGGCGGGTGGCTCTTGCTCATCAATCTGATCGATCAGGCGCGAGATGCGGTCGCCGGTTTCCAATGAACGATCCCAGCGGAAGTGTAGCGCCGGCACGATGCGCAACTTCATTTCCTGGCCCAGCCGGCGGCGCAGAAAATTGCGCGCGTGTTCCAGTCCGGCCAGCACTTCGTCTTTGACCGACTCGCCAGCCAGCGCGCTGACGTAAATCGTCGCGTCGTGCAGATCGGGCGAGATGGTGACGTCCGTCAGGTTGATCAAGTTCAGGCGCGGATCATCGATCTCACGCTCGATGAGTTGGCTTAGTTCGATCTTGATTTGTTCGGCGACACGTTGTTGACGACGGGTACTCATGGTGAAAACCTCAACCTGGTTTTCCCTCCGGCGTAGCGCGCCGGAGGGTGAAAAAACAGGCTACTGCACACGCTCTTGCGTGTAGCACTCAATTAAATCGCCCTTCTTGTAGTCCTGGAAGTTCGCCAGAGTGATGCCGCATTCAAAGCCGGTCTTGGCTTCTTTCACGTCATCCTTCAGGTGCTTCAGCGACGAGACGCTGCTGTCGTGGATGATTTCGGTGCCGCGCTTCAAGCGGGCCTTCGCGCCGCGCTGAATCAAGCCTTCGCGTACCAGGCAGCCCGCGATGACGCCCGCGTTCTTGATCTTGAACGTCGCGCGCACTTCGGCGGTGCCCAACATCACTTCCTTGTACACCGGGTCCAGCATGCCCTTGATGGCCTTTTCAATATCGTCGGTGAGTTTGTAAATGATGCTGTATTTGCGGATGTCCACGCCTTCAGAGTCACCCAGACGGCGGCCGGGCTCGTCCACTTCGACGTTGAAGCCGATCACGATCGCGCCGGAGGCGATGGCCAGCGACACGTCATTCTCACCGATCGTGCCGGTGCCGGTGTGCAGAATCTTCAACTTAACTTCGGCGTTGCTGAGCTTATCGAGTTGGTTGACGATCGGTTCGATCGAGCCTTGCACGTCCGCTTTCAGGATGATGGGCAATTCTTTCACTTCGCCCGCTTGCACGCGGCTGAAGAGATCGTTGAGCGATAAGACGCGATGCGCGGTCGGCGTGGCTTCGGCCACAGCCGCCAACCGACTAGCGATCATGGCCTTGGCGGTCTTCTCGTCCTTCACGGCTTCAAAGGTATCACCGGCGGCGGGCACACCGGCCAGGCCGGAAATAAGCACCGGCGTCGAGGGCAGGGCCTTCTGAATGGGCTTGCCCTTGTCGTCTTGCATGGTGCGGATGCGGCCCGAGATGTTGCCCACGATGATGCCGTCGCCGACTTTGAGCGTGCCGTTCTGCACCAGAATCGTGGCAACGGAACCGAGCGCCTTATCGAGTCGGCCTTCGACCACTGCGCCCACCGCTAACCGATCGGGGTTGGCTTTGATCTCGCGCGAATCGGCCACCAGCAAAATCGCTTCGAGCAGGTCGTCGATGCCTTGCTTTTTCTTGGCCGAAACGGGCACGCACAGCACATCGCCGCCGTATTCGTCGATGACGACACCGGCCGTGTGCAAATCTTTCTTCACACGCTCGGGATTGGCGTTGGGCTTGTCGACTTTGTTGAGGGCCACGATGATTGGCACGTGCGCGGCATGCGCGTGGGCAATGGCTTCTTTGGTTTGCGGCATCACGCTGTCGTCGGCGGCCACGACCAATACCGCCAGGTCGGTGACTTGCGCGCCGCGGGCGCGCATCGCCGTGAAGGCCTCGTGGCCGGGGGTGTCTAGAAAGGTGATCTTGCGGCCGTTGTGCTCAACCTGATACGCGCCAATGTGCTGCGTGATGCCGCCGGCTTCACCGGCCACCACGTTGGTGTGGCGGATCACATCGAGCAGCGAGGTCTTGCCGTGGTCGACGTGGCCCATGACGGTGACGACGGGCGGTCGGACTTTGAGTTTAGCCGGGTCTTCTTTGGCGTACAGCCGGTTCCATAACGTACCGGACAAATCTTCCGAGGAGATTTCTTCTTGTTTCTTTTCTTCGTGCGGCTCGAAGCCCAGCCCTTGCAGCACGATGGCGGCCGTATCATAATCGATCTGCTGATTGATGTTGGCCATGACGCCATTGTTCATCAATTCGCGGATGATGTTGATGGGGCTGACTTTGACACGCGCAGCCAGATCGCGCACCGATAACGTACTGGGGATTTCTACGATTTTTGCGGACATACCACACCTCCAAGTGTGCGCCGATCATCGCACTCGGCCGACCAAGCAGACAGGCCGATGGCGCAGGCCGGGTCGCTCGATTCGTTCGCGCTCGATCGACCGACCCGGAGAGGGGGCAGTGAACGAGGCAGTTAAGGCGGTTCGATGAAGTTAGTCACGGCGCTAGGTAGCGGATTCATTGTCGTTCGGCAGCGCTGCTGCAAAAGCCTGCAGCTCAACCCGATCGGCCTCACCGATCTGCGGTACTTTCAGCGCGTGAGCGAGTCGCCCTCCGGCTAAGGCTAATTGCCAACATTCCCGGCTGGCATGGACGTATGCGCCGCGGCCCGGTTGTTTGCCGGTCGCATCCACGCGCACTTGCCCGGTTGCGGCTCGCACCACGCGCACCAATTGGCGTTTGCCCTGTACCTGCCGACAACTGATGCAGGTTCGCTGCGGAATGTGCTTGCCAGCCATGGCTCTTAAACACGGCCACGCCGCCAGACTCAGACAGCCCGACGGCGCGGTGTTGATGGGTTAAAGGTCTTCGTCAAGGCCGAACAAATCGCCGCGACCACGGCCTGCCTTGCGCTGTTTCTTCGCGACCACCACGCCGGTCGATTCATCCAGCACCAGCATGCGGTCCTTGCGCTTGACCTTCTTCTTGCCGGTCTTGCGATCGATTTCGTCTTCGTCTTCGGATTCTTCGACGGCTTCACCGGACACTACGGTCGTCGGGGCCAGTTCGCTTTCGCCAGCCGGTTTAACCGTCGCCGGGGCGACTGCTTCGGGCGACGCCATCGGCGCGGCCACTTCGACCATCGGGGCCGGAGTCTCGATCGTGACTGCGGCTTCCGGCGCAACTTCGACCACGGCCTCAACCACCGGCGTTTCGGCGGGCGCTTCCACGATCGGCTCAGGTACAACCGGTGTCGGCTCGGGCAGGGGTACCAGACCCAAGCCCTTGTCTTCAATCGCCTGCTTGATCTCGGTCAGACCCTTGGGACCGATGCCATCGATCACCAGCATGGCTTCGTCGCCGGTGGCAAGTCGTTCGTGAATCTGGCCGACATTGGTCAGGCCGGAGCGTTCGATGTGACTGAGCACGCGCGGGCTGATGCCCAGATCGCTAACGGGCGTGCTGTACGCAGAAATTGGAATGCGCGCCCGATACAGATTGATGGCATCCTGCTTGGATGTATCGGCGTTTTCGGTTGTCGCCACCACGATCGGTTTTTCAACCACCACGGCCGCTGCAGCCGCTCGGGCTTGTTCGCGCTCGGCTTGCTTGCGGACCTGAGTCGAGTGATGGACGCTATCGAGCAGTTGCTTGATCGTCTGGAGTTCTTCGCCGTTCCACGGGAGCGATTGCTCGGTGTGGCGTTGCAGGGCCTGTTTCACCAACAGCGCATACGCTGCGGCTTGTCCCAGTCGTTCTCGCAAAGTCGGATCGTTTTCCACCTGGGCCACGGCATCGCGAGCGGCTTCGGTAGAGCCTTTGATGTCGATGCGCCAGGCAGTGAGTTTGGCCGCCAACCGGGCGTTTTGACCTTCGCGGCCAATGGCCAGCGAGAGTTGATCATCGGGCACGACGACCAGCGCGATCTTGCCGTCGCGGGGGTCTTCTTCCGGGTGAACGGTGAGCACCCGCGCGGGTGACAGCGCTTTCTGGATATAAATGGCCGGATCCGCGCTCCACTCGATCACGTCGATCTTTTCGCCGCCCAACTCGGACACGATCGATTGGATGCGCACGCCGCGCATCCCCACACACGCGCCTACCGGATCGATGCCGGGCTGAGAGGCGGCGACGGCGAGTTTGGAACGAGCGCCAGCTTCACGGGCGATCGATTTGATCTCGACCGTGCCGTTGTAAATTTCGGGGACTTCCAGTTCCAGCAAGCGGCGCAGCATGTTCTTGTGCGCGCGGCTGACGATGATCTGCGGGCCGCGGCTGCTCTTGCGCACTTCCATGACGTAGGCGCGCAGACGCTGATGCATCTGGTAGCGTTCGCTGGGCACTTGCTCTTTCTTGGGCATCAACGCTTCGGTGCGGCCCAGATTGAGGGTGATGCCCGGCCCGCCGATGCTCTGCACGACGCCGTTGATGATCTCGCCTTCGCGCTCGGCGTACATGTTGTACTGCGCGTCGCGTTCGGCTTCGCGGATGCGCTGCAAGATCACCTGTTTGGCGGTCTGCGCCGCGATGCGGCCAAAGCCTTCGGGCGTGGACTCCACCATGACCATGTCGCCCAGTTTGGCGTCTGGCACGATCTGCTGCGCCGCGTCCAGGGTCACTTCGGTGCGAATGTCCTGCACCTTTTCCGTGACTTCCTTTTCGGCGTAGATGTGGGCCGAGCCGGTCTGCCCGTCAATCACGGCGGTGATGTTTTGCGCGCTGGACGCGTTGACATCACGCCGATAGGCGCTGACGAGGGCCGTGGTCAAGGCTTCAAGCACGACCTCTTTGGGGAGATTGCGCTCGCTGCAAATTTGGTTGAATGCGAGTAAGAACTCACTCTTCATAAGCGGCTGCCGCTCCTACTTCAAAGTCTAAAACTGGATCGGGTTCGACGTGCCTACAGAACAAAGAAAGTGGGGGTTGCCCACTTTCCGGTTCGCTACCTAAACTGAACTACGCCCCGATTATAGCATAGCGAGTTGGTTTTGACAAGGTTTTTTGAGTTTGAGCGAGTTGGGGTGAGGGATTCGAGATGCGGGATCAGTCAATCAGTTAATCGGGCAACGGATCACCTTAGCCCCGATCACTGATTCCTAATCTTCCACGGCTTTCAGCGTAAACGAAAATTCGCTGCCGCCGTCGGGCGCATCATCGACCCAAATTTGGCCGCCGTGTGCCTCTACCGCCAGATGGCAGAAACTCAGCCCCAGGCCGCTGCCCCGTCGGCGGCCTGCGTGACCAGGCAACTGCACGAAGCGCTCGAAAATGCGCGTGCGAAATTCGAGGGGGATGCCGGGGCCGGTGTCGCGCACCGTGCATCGGACGAAAGCCGGATTGACCGACCACCGCTCGGCCAGCACGCTGATCTGCCCGTTGGCCGGGGTGAATTTCAGCGCATTATCCAGCAGATTGGTGAGCACACGTCCCAGTTTGTCTTCATCGCCCAGGACGCGCGGCAAGTCCTGGGCGATCTGCTGCCGGATGACGATGTCGGCTTCCTGCGCCAGCGGAATGAGATGCATGACGGACGTGTGGATGAGCGTGTCAAGCGACATCGGTCGCAGTTCCACCAACGCTTGACCTGATTTCAGTTTGCTGATGTCTAATAGTGAATTGATCAGGTTGAGAAGTTTGTTGGTGCTGCGAATGCTGAGGGTCAACGCCTGGCTTTCGTCTGAATCGGGTTGATCGGGCGTGACCATTTGTTGCAGCATGTACAGGCTGCCCAGAATGATGCTGAGCGGACTGCGCAAATCATGCACGATGGTGTTGGTCAGATCGTCGCGCAATTGCTGCAATTCGCGCTCTTCGGTTACATCGCGCAGCACCAGCATCCAGCCGATGGGCCGGTGTTGGGCATCGCGCACCGGCAGACAGGCCCGTTCAACATAGCGATCGGTGTGCGTGTGCTCGGTGCTGTCCGGCCGGGGCAGCGCAAAGACTTCTTTGGGCCAATCGATTTGTTGGCCGGCCTGAAGTTGTTGCAGGGTCAACCAGACGGCCGCTTGCGACAGGCCCAATCGGGCGGCGAGTTGGGCCACGGGGCGATCGAGCAAGTCTTGCAACGTGTGGCCTTCTAGTTGAGCGCGCGGCAGGCCCCACATTTGCTCCAGTTCGGGGTTGACTAATAAGATGCGGCTGGCTGGATCAAACATCAAGATGCCGTCACGCGCGCTGTTGAGAATTGCTTGAACTTGATCGCGCCCGTTGGCGGTGGCCGTAAAGAGCTGCGCATTGTCGATAGCGATGGCGGCTTGGTTGGCGAGCGCCGTGATGATCTGTTGCCTGTCGGCATCGAAGTGATGCGTGGTTACGCTGTTCACGTAGAGCACGCCCAGCGGGCGGCCGCGACTGATTAGCGGGGCGGCGATGAGCGATCGGATACCGGCCGCGCGCAAGGCGGGGTTCAGGTCCGGCTCGGTGGTGATGTCGTCGATCAGAATCG
>JAGOBP010000167.1 GCA_017999195.1 Thermoflexales bacterium | reverse complement strand
GCGCAAGCCGAAGCGATCACGCTGCACAACTTTGAAGTCCGCGCCGATCAGACCATCGCGCCACACATGAAGAAGCGTAATCATATGCAGGTGGTGCAGGCTTTGTACGAACACCATCCTTCGGAGTTGTGGGCGCGCGTCCAGTGCCCGGTGCTGATGATCCCCGCCGTGGCCTCGACGCCGCACGACGAACGCACGCGCAGCATGATCGACACCAAACGCCGCAACGTCGCGCTGGCCGAGGCGCGGCTGACGCACAGCCAAACACTGTGGATGCACGACACGCTCCATGATGTTCCGCTGCACAGGCCGAATGAGTTGGCAACGGCGATTGTGAATTTTGTGAAGCGAAAAGCATAATGCGTAATCCGTACTGCGTAATGCGTGATTGGAATACTGCTGGCGAAATCACGCAACAATTTTCAACACGGTCACACCCGCGAAAGCGGGTGTCCAGATTCAGTACTGGATTCCCGCTTTCGCGGGAATGACCGAATTCGCCAGCAGTACCTGAGTAGCCTGTTACGTAGTACGTAGTACGAATTACGCATTACTCTCACTCGTCACTCATCATGCTCTCCATCAACCTGCTCGGCACACCCCAAATTCTGATCGATGATCAGCCGCTAACCATCACGCGCAAGAAGAGCCGCGCCCTGCTCTATTATCTGGCCGCGCACGACAAGCCCGTCACGCGCGAACACTTGCTGGCCTTCTTCTGGCCGGATCAAGATCGCGTGTCGGCGCAGCAGGTCTTACGAACGACGCTGCACGGTCTGCGTAAAGCGCTAGGCAGCGCCCTCGTCGTCGATGATGACACGCTGTCCATCGGGCCGGATGTGACTGTTGATGTCCGGCTCTTTGAAGCGAATCTAAACACGCCAACTTCCAACTTCCAACTTCTAACCTCCACCCTCCAACTCTATCGCGATGATTTCCTGACCGACTTCACATTGGGCGACGCGGTTGATTTTGACGACTGGCTCTTCGGGCAGCAGGAGCACTATCGGCGGTTGGCGGTGCGCGGTTATGTGGTCTTATCGAAACAGCATGAACAACAGGGTGATTTTTCTTCTGCATTGGAAGCACTCGATCGGGCTTTGAAGTTCGATCGCTTGCAAGAAGATTTGCAGCGCACGGCCCTGCGCTTACATTATCTCGCCGGTGATCGCGCGGGCGCGATTCGCCGCTACGAATCGCTGCGTAAGTTACTCGACGAAGAGTTGGGCGTGCCGCCGATGGCCGAAACGCGCGCGCTGTATGACGAGATTGTGAGTGATCAGGGGATTAGGGATCAGGGATTAGGGATCAGTCAGCGTCAACCGTCAACCGTCACTCGTCAGCGCGCAGCATCCCCGTGGGACTCGTCACTCGTCACGAACGAAGCGCTGCCCTTCACTGGCCGTGAACGCGAACTGCGTGTGCTGCGCGAAGCCGTCGCGGCGCGGCAGTTGGCTGTGATCGAAGGCGAAGCGGGCATCGGCAAGACGCGCCTGGCCGCCGAATTTTTGCGTAACGAGCAGCGCCTGCTCGTGATGGCGGCCGCGCACGAACTGGAACACGCGCTGCCGTATCAGCCCATCATCGAAGCGCTGCGCGGCCTGATGGCGCAACCCGATTGGCCGACGCGGCGATCGCGCTTGCAACTGGCCGAGGTGTGGCGCAAAGAAGTGGCGCGCCTGGTGCCGGAATTTTCGGACACGGCCGCCTCGATCACGACTGCGGATGAGTCGCGTTTGTGGGAAGGGCTGCGCCAGTTCTTGATCGCGCTGGCCCGCACGCAACCGCTCGCGCTGCTGATCGACGATCTGCAATGGGCCGATGCGGCCACGCTGGCTCTGCTCGGTTATCTGGTGCGCAGCACAACCCCCGATCACGCCACGGCCTTTGTCGTCACGCTGCGCCCGATCGCGCCGCGCACGCCCGCTGCGTCTTTGCTGCAAACGCTGATGCGCGAAAATCGCGTGGTGCGCGTGCCGCTGGAACGACTCTCATCCGACGACACGACGACGCTGGCCCGCCAACTCAGCCCCACCTTCGCGTTTCCGCTGGCCGATTGGTTGACGCGCCAAAGTGAAGGCAACCCCTATATTTTAAGCGAATTGATTCAGTATGCGCGGCGTAACAATCTGCTGCAAGCCGATGGTGCCCTCAACCTGAGCGCGCTGTCCACCACCCCGATCGTGCCGCCCAACATCTACGCGCTGATCGAGTCGCGCCTGGCACGCTTGAGCGATGCCGCGCGCCGCGTGCTGGATGCAAGCGTGGCCGCCGGGCGCGTCTTTGAATTTGAAGTGGTGGCGCGCGCGGCGGGCTTGTCTGATCAGGCCGCGCTGGATGCGCTGGATGAACTGCGCGCTGCGCGCCTCATCGAAGCCCAGGGTCGTGACGGTTTGCACTTCACCTTCGATCATTCGCTGACGATGGAAGTGGCCTATCGAGAAGTGGGCGAGCCGCGCCATCGCGTCTTGCATCGGCGCGTGGCCGAAGCGATGGAAGCGCTCTACGGCAAGCAGCAACTCGATGCGCAGAGCGGCCTCATCGCGTGGCACTTGATCGAGGGCGGCGACATGCAGCGGGCCGCGCCGTATGCCGTGCGCGCCGGTGAATTGGCGCTGAATTTTGCGGCGTGGCATGAGGCGATCGAGTTCTTTGAACATGCGTTGCAGGCCAATCTGCCGGAGGCGCAGCGCGCAAAAATCCTGTCGGCATTAGGGCGCGCCCACCTCAACGCCGGTCAGTCCGATCGGGCCGCCGAGACCTATCGGGCCGCGCTGAGATTGGTTGTGCCGCACAGTGCGGAATCAACTGATCTTCAGTTGGCGCTCGCTCAGGCTTTGCTCAGTCAGGCGCGGTATGCGGAAGCGATCGATCTGATGCAGCAGGTGCGCGCACACGGCCAACCCGATCAGCAAATTGGCGCAGAGTTGATCTGGGGGGCGGCGTTGTCGATCGAGGGCGCGGATTTGATCGAAGCGACACAGCATCTGCAAACGGCCGAGCGATTGTTGCGCCAAACCGATCGGCCGTCGCCGACCCAATTGGCCCAGGCGACGTTTGAGATGGGCAGCATCGCAGCGCAGCAAGGCGACCTGCCCCGCGCGGTGGCGCAGTACCGTCAAACGCTGGCGATTGTGGAGCACGCGACGTACCCGGAAACGCTGGCTTTTCGCGTGCTGGCTTACAACAATCTGGCGTATCATTTGCATTTGATGGGCGAGGCGTCGGCCATTGACTACGTGCAGACGGGCTTGCAATTCGCCATCGATAACGGCATCCTGGGCTTTCAGCCGTATCTGCACTCGACGCTGGGCGAGATTCTGCTGGCGCGCGGCGACATCGATGGCGCGGAGAAGAATTTCAACGAGGCGCTGGCAATGTCGGAGCGGCTGTCGATTCCCGAACGGCTGGCGGGCTTGATGGCGAACCTGGGCCTGGTCGCGCAACAGCGCGGCGAAAATGCGCTGGCGATTCATCGCTTGTCCACGGCGCTGGCTCGCGCGGAAGCCCTGAATTTGAAGCATTTGTCCGCACAGATTCGAGTGTGGCTCGCGCCGCTGCTGCCCGTCAACGAGGCTCGCGCGCATCTGGCCGAAGCGCGATCCATCGCGGAGAGCAGCGGGCGCAAACGACTGCTGGAAGAGATTGATTCAGCGTGTCAACGAATTGACTCGAATCAGCGAATCAGCGAATGACGCATCAACCCTTACGTAGTACGCATCACTCATCACTCATCATGCCCAACTCATCCACCATTCGCGCAGTCATCTTCGATATGGACGGCGTGCTGGCCGACTCCGAACCGATCATCAATGCGGCGGCCATTGCGATGTTTGCCGAGCGCGGCCTGACCGTGCAGCCCGACGACTTCTTGCCCTTCGTCGGCGCGGGCGAAGAGCGCTACATCGGCGGCGTGGCGGAGAAGTACGGCTTTCCGCTGGATGTGCTTGCCGCCAAACGTCGCACCTATGAGATTTACCTCGACCTTGTGCCATTGAAGTTACAGTCGTTTCCGGGCGTGCATGCTCTGATTCGCGCCTGCCGTGAGTTTGGTCTGCGGGTTGCGGTCGCGTCCAGCGCGGACGCGATCAAGGTAACGGCAAACCTGAAGAAGATTGCACTGCCGCCGGACACGTGGGACGTGGTGTTGACGGGCGAGAGTGTGACCCGCAACAAGCCCGCACCGGACATCTTTCTGTTGGCGGCACAAAAATTGGGCGTGCTGCCCAGCGAATGTACCGTCGTGGAAGATGCCGTCAACGGCGTGCGCGCGGCCAAGGCGGCGGAGATGCGGTGCATCGCGGTGGCGCACACGTTTGCGGCCGAACGCCTGCATGAGGCCGATGTGGTGCGAGACAAGATTGCGCAGATCACGGTGAGTGACCTCGCGCCGAATTTGATCGAAGAAAAACCCGGCAGTTAAAACTGCACCTACAAATACACGAAGCCGACCTGCGTCGGCTAGTCGGCGCAGGCCGACTTCGTGTGGTCGTTGCGGCGAATTCATTCGCAACTTCATTCGCCCAAGCGAGGCTCAACCATGACCATCCTTGAAACCGATCGACTGATTGTGCGCGGTCTCACCCTTGATGACGCCGCGTTTATCCTGGAACTGGTGAACGATCCCGATTGGCTGCGCTTCATCGGCGACCGTCACGTGCATTCGCTGGAAGAGGCGCGCACGTATCTGCACAACGGGCCGTTGGCGATGTATGACCGATCGGGGTTTGGACTGTACGCAGTGGTGCTGAAAGGCCACGACTTGCCTATCGGCCTGTGCGGTCTCATCCAGCGGGCGGGGTTGATCGATGTCGATCTGGGCTTTGCGTATTTACCGCAGTATCGCGCGAAGGGCTATGCGTTTGAGGCGGCCGCGGCGGTGATGGCGTATGGCCGACGCACGTTTGGCCTGAAGCGCATCGTGGCGATTACGTCGCTGGACAATGCACGGTCGATTTACCTGCTGGAGCGGTTGGGCTTTGCGTTTGAGACGATCATCCGGCTGACGGACGACGGCGAGGAATTAAAGTTGTTTGCCGTAGACTTCCCGTAAGTTCTCAGGCAACGATCAATGGCCCGTTACTATTTCCTCCTCATTGCTTTTGCGCAACAATCTGACGCCGAGACTGGCGCAGCGCTCTTGCGCGAGCGAACACTGCGCTTATCGTCCGGGCGCGAAGTGCGCTGCACCGTCCGCGTCAGCACCGCCAGTGCCGATCATCACGGTTGGGTATACTGCGAACCGCACGGCGTCAGTCTGGGCGCGGCCCATGCCCCATGGACTGAATCGGCCGATCAGCTTGACGAAGTGGCCGCGCAACTCTACGCCGCACTGACAGACCTCCAGCGCTTCACGTGCGCCATCGCCGGTTGGGAAGTAGCCGACTTGTTCCTGCCTGATGCGGACTCCGGCTACGCCGACCTACGCGTCGAGCCGCGTGACTTTTCGAGCGCAGGCTGGTCGGGCCTGGTCATTTCAGACTCGCTCTGGGCCAGTCTCGATCGGCCGACGACCTTTCAGCCGTTCTGCCCGGGCTACGTGTGGCAGCCCTATCGCAGCCTGTCTATCAGCGGTTGGTAACACCCCCCGTTTCGCCCCAGCCTGTGCCTCAAGCGGTTATGGTCCGCTCGGAACGTTTGTTTACGCTCCTGCTTACGCCCTTCGGGTAAACTATCGTCGTACGCAGCGCAAATTAGACTTTGATAAGAATCTGCGCCGATGTATGTCACAGCTGCTATACTTATTTGTGACGGAGCATCCTGATCGACGGGATGCTCCGTTCCGATATTGATTACCAAGAGGAGAATTGAACCATGTTAAAGAAAGTGTTGATTGGACTCGTCATCGTCGCCGTGCTGGGGGGCGCGGCCCTGTTCATACTCGATCGGACCGTCTTCGCCCCGACGACCGTTTCGACGGCCGCGCCCGTCGCGCCGACGTTGGCTGCGCCGACCAAAGCCGCGCCAGTCGCACCCACCACCGCCGCAACCGAACCGACCCAGCCAGCGGCCGCTGCGCCCGCTGCGCCCGTCGCGCCAGCCGCTCCGGCCGGTGACGCGCGCCTGTATCGCATCGATGCCACTCAAAGTGAAGCCCGCTATGAAGTAGGCGAGACCTTCTTCCAGGGCAATCGCTTCGTCACCGCCATCGGTCGCACCAAAGGCGTGGCCGGTGACATCCTGATCGATCTGGTTGAACCGGCCAAGAGCCAGATTGGCGACATCGTCATCGACATCAGCCAACTCCAGTCGGATGAAAGCCGCCGCGATAATTTCATTCGCAATAACCAACTGGAATCGGCCAAGTATCCGCAGGCCACATTCAAGACCACTGCGCTGGCCGGTCTGCCCGCCAAAGTCAACGTCGGCGATGAAGTCTCGTTCACCATGACGGGCGATCTGACGGTGAAGCAAACGACCCTGCCCGTAACCTGGCAAGTGACGCTGACCCTCACCGAGCAGGGTCTCAAGGGCACGGCAACCACGCAAGTCAAGATGTCGGACTTCGGCATTGGGCCGATCAAACTGGCCATGCTTGAGACCGAAGATGATGTAAAATTAGTCTTCGACTTTGTCGCAACACCGCAATAACCCTTAAGGCCACCCATTGATCAACAACCTGCACACCCGCCTGAGCGACGTCATCCAAATTCTCAGCGCCAGTTTCAGCCCGTTGCGCGTGCTGAATTTGCGCATCTACTGGGGCGGGCAGACGATCTCGCTGCTGGGCACGTGGATGCAGGTTACGGCCCAATCGTGGGTCGTGTGGGAACTCAGCCACGCGGAAAGCGCGCTCGGCATCGTCTCGATGCTCGGCTCGCTGCCGATGCTGTTGTTTGGTCTGTGGGCGGGCGTGTGGATCGATCGGCTCGATCGGCGCAAGATTCTCATCGGGTCACAGACGGCCGCCATGTTGTTGGCCTTTGTGTTGGCCGCGCTCGTCGCCACTAAAGCCGTTCAACTGTGGCATGTGTACGTGCTCAGTTTTCTGCTGGGCTGCGTTACCGCCATCGATTTTCCCGCGCAGCAGACCTTCATCGGCGACCTGGCCGGCATGTCGGAAGTGCGCAAAGCCATCGTCGTCAACGCCATGCTCTTGCAGATTGGCCGGATGCTCGGCCCGGCGCTGGCGGGCTTTGTGATGAGCGCCACTGGCGCGGCGCTGGCCTTCTTGCTGAACGGGCTAAGTTTCATCGCCGTGATTGTCAGCCTGCTGATCGTCAGGTCGCATCAGACTCTGTCGCCCAGCAAAGGCAGCGCGCTCAAAGCCGTCATGGAAGGCTTGCGCTTCATTCGCAGCCAGCCGCGCATTCAAGACATCATCGCGCTATCGGTGTTGGTGGCGTTCTTTGGCATTTCGCTGCTGAGTTTCTTTCCGTCGCTGGCCGACGAAGTGCTGCACGGCGACGCATCAACGCTGGGGTTGCTGCTGGCCTCATCGGGCGCGGGCGCGCTGGTCAGTACGCTCATCGTCACCCCGTTGCTGCAAACGCGCCGCCGACTGGGCCGCGTGATGGCGCTGTGCGTGATGTGGGCGGGCACGTGGTGGATGTTAGGCTCGTTGTCGCGCGTCGTGCCCTTGAGCATGTTCTGTGTGTTCACGGGGGCGCTGGCTACCCCCACCGTACTGACCACCGCCAACGGTCTGCTGCAAACGATGGCCCCGCCGCAAATGCGCGGCCGCGTACTATCGGCCTTTATTCTGGTGAGTTTCGGCATTCAGCCGGTCTCGGCGCTGTTGATTGGCTTCATGGCCGATCACTATGGCACACCCATCGCCATCCTCTTCAACGGCGGGGCGATGATCACGCTGGCGGCGGCGCTGTTGATTTTCCGGCGCGGCCTGGCCAGTTGGGTGCCCAAGCCCAAGACCGACGTTGTGGTGCAAGCCTCACACTGATCAGGAGAATCCAATGACTCAACAACCGCC